>NZ_JAESJQ010000018.1:0-1248 GCF_017891615.1 Staphylococcus sp. GDY8P198P | reverse complement strand
TGTTGGGGGTAAACCCCCAATTGCTAAAGCAAAAAGCTAGCCATAACGGCTAGCTAATTCATTTGTTATCTTTTATTCTATGTCTTCTAGATTTTATAAACGTATTTATAGCAAAAGTACCATTATCAGCTAACAAAGGGAACCAATCATCAAATCTATGCTCCATAGCATAAATCCATAGTTCTTCGTATTCTCTTATGTCATTTTCAACTATAAAAGAAGTCATTTCTTTAAACATCTCATATCTGCTTGCAGACGTCGGTTTTAACATCTCTAGAATATCTGCTCCACCATGAGCAATCATATCTTCACGATCATACTGATATTTCTCAGGATTATCCATATGCAACATATATCTAACAAGACCTTTAGCAGAACCACACCTTTGTGGAACAGTCGCATTTATTCTTTCGGTCAATTCCAATATCTGATTATAACTTTTAACCCCATCATACATAACCAATATATGCTTATGAGCCTTTTTTATCTCTCCATTTGGATTAGTATCCTTATCATGTAATGGAGATTCAACCCATTGTATATGTTCATCATCTAATATATCTCTCCAACCTTCAGAAACACTTTCTGGGTAAATTACAAACGTCCAATTTCTAGTTCTTACATTACCTTGTGATGCTTTATTTGCCATGATATAATTACCTCCGAATACAAGTTTATGCTGCCATAGCCACATGGCAGTATTTTTTTATCTATTTTTATGCTTTTTATCAAAATCTTGCAAAGCCAACGCAATTACCGCACTTTTTGAAACTCCTAAATATTTCGCTAATTCATCTAACTTTTCCGACATCTCATCTTTCAAAGTCACTTGCAATCTTTTACTCATAATTGTAACCACCTTTCAATTATTACAGTCAATAATACACAAAATAACATCATAATTCAATCGTTTATACACAAAAAGTGACCGTGAACAATGAACAACACTGGGGGGTCGTAGTACCCCAGTGTTGAAAACCTAAAGTCAAAACCCACCATATTATTACTTGTAATAGAATTTCCTTTTGACTTCACGATATCGAAAGTAATGATTTGGATTGGTTGTTAACTTGGATTAATCCAAGTTACAACTGCACCAATCGCCACTGAAGTGGCTATCATTATTTCTTTGTTCGTCAAAAGTATTTCTCCTATCACAAGTTATAATGTGGTTTGGCAAGCGTGGTATTTGCTAGCCACTTCATTCGCTAACGCTCATTTCGTTCTGCAAATACCCTTGTTGGGGGT
>NZ_JAESJQ010000017.1:0-2477 GCF_017891615.1 Staphylococcus sp. GDY8P198P | reverse complement strand
GGTATAACGTTAGTATAATGATGCTTTTTTTCATTATATTTTTTATGTACTTTAAACCTGCACGCTTATGTGAATTAGAAAAAGCTTAATCGCATTTCATAGATTGACCTCCCAATAACTACGTGGTGTTATTGGGAGGTCAATCTATTTCATTTGCGTTAAGCTTTTGATCTACATTAAGCGTGCAGGTTTTTTGTCTATTTGTAGACGATTTTATGTTATACTAGTCCTTGAAAGAATAATAATCAGATAATGCATTTTCTTGTTTTTCATTTGCCTCTTGCTCAAAGTTCCCAAATTCGAGTAAGAGGTATTTTTGTTTTTGGTCGTCGCCTCTCATTAGTAGTTCAGGGTTTAACATTAATACTCCAGTTTTTCTTTTTATAATATTTCCTTCTTCTAAGATTTTAAGTGTTGTTATTACTGTTTGTAGACTTGTTCCTGTAGCTTTTGCTATTTCTCTTGTTGTAGCTATCATTGTATTGTTACTTAAGTGGACATTATCTAGGATATAGTTAACGATTTTAAGTTTTTTTCCGCCAATCATATCTAACATACTTATTAATTGCACTATATATGCCTTTACGAAGTTACCAGACGTTTGTTTACGGTATAACTTGTCTACCTCTATGACTTCTCCACTTTCTTCGTCTATGAGCCTCTGAGAGCCTTTATAGACTGTTCCATATCTTTCTTTCATCTTTTTCTCACTCCTTATTTTAAACTATTCTAACTATATCATAACTGTTCTAAAAAAAAAAGAACATTTGTTAAAAGAAATTAGAACAAAATGAGTGAAAAATTAGAACAAACAAATTCCTTATAAACCTTATCATCTCAACCTATATTAAGATTTTACCTAGTTGAATCTTCTTTTCTATATAAAGCGTCGGAGCATATCAGGGGGTTATCTAACGTAAATGCTACCCTTCGGCTCGCTTTCGCTCGGCATTGACGTCAGATACTGCACCCCCTGAACCCCCATGCTCCAACAGCAAAAAGGAAACTTTTTGCTGCTTTTCCGACGCTTATTCGCTTCGCTCATATTTATATAGAAAAGAAGTGAATGCGCAAAAGACATAATCGATTCACAAAAAATAGGTACACGAAAAACAAGTTAAGGGATGCAGTTTATGCATCCCTTAACTTACTTATTAAATAATTTATAGCTATTGAAAAGAGATAAGAATTGTTCAAAGCTAATATTGTTTAAATCGTCAATTCCTGCATGTTTTAAGGAATTGTTAAATTGATTTTTTGTAAATATTTTCTTGTATTCTTTGTTAACCCATTTCATAACGAAATAATTATACTTCTGTTTATCTTTGTGTGATATTCTTGATTTTTTTCTATTTAATCTGATAAGTGAGCTATTCACTTTAGGTTTAGGATGAAAATATTCTCTTGGAACCATACTTAATATAGAAATATCAACTTCTGCCATTAAAAATAATGCCAATGAGCGTTTTGTATTTAATAATCTTTTAGCAAACCCGTATTCCACGATTAAATAAATCTCATCAGCTATACTATCAAAAACAATTTTGCGTATTATATCCGTACTTATGTTATAAGGTATATTACCAAATATTTTATAGGATTGGTTTTTAGGAAATTTAAACTGCAATATATCCTTGTTTAAAACTTGGAAATTATCGTGATCAACAAGTTTATTTTCTGTAGTTTTGCATAATTTATGGTCTATTTCAATGGCAGTTACGAAATTACACCTCTGTACTAATTCAAGGGTAAAATGCCCTTTTCCTGAGCCGATTTCAAAGATATTATCATGTTCATTTAATCTTATATTTGTCATTATTTTATCTATATTATGTTTTGAAGTAATAAAGTTTTGACTGTGTTTTATATTTTTCTCGTTCATTATAACCCTCTTTAATTTGGTTATAATGAATTTTGCTTATTAACGATTCATTATAACCACTTATTTTTTGTTTGGTTGATAATGAACTGTGCTGATTACAAAAATACTAAAAATGCCCATATTTTTTCCTCCTTATAAAATTAGTATAATTATAGCACGAGCTCTGATAAATATGAACATGATGAGTGATCGTTAAATTTATACTGCAATCTGATGCGATTATTGAATAAAAGATATGAGAGATTTATCTAGTTTCTTTTTTTACAAGAAAAAAGAAAGTTCTTAAAGGTTTTATACTTTTGGTCGTAGAGCACACGGTTTAACGACTTAATTACGAAGTAAATAAGTCTAGTGTGTTAGTTAGACTTTAATGTTTTTTTAAGGCATTAGTGTATTTAAGCGTCAGAGCATGGCTTTATGCCGAGAAAACTATTGGTTGGAATGGCGTGTGTGTTAGCCAAAGCTTTGGCGAGTTGGTTGGGGGTTTCATGGGATTAATCCCATGAAAGTACCAACTCAACAACACACTAACGCCTGTTGGTTCCAACCAATAGGAAATTGGAATAAGCAATTAGTATAATGAGAGTATAATGTT
>NZ_JAESJQ010000016.1:0-197167 GCF_017891615.1 Staphylococcus sp. GDY8P198P | reverse complement strand
ATGTATAATAATTATACATGACATTGTCTGGTGACTATAGCAAGGAGGTCACACCTGTTCCCATGCCGAACACAGAAGTTAAGCTCCTTAGCGCCGATGGTAGTCGGACTTACGTTCCGCAAGAGTAGGACGTTGCCAGGCAATTATAAATGGAGGATTAGCTCAGCTGGGAGAGCATCTGCCTTACAAGCAGAGGGTCGGCGGTTCGAACCCGTCATCCTCCACCATTTAATTTGCCGGCCTAGCTCAACTGGTAGAGCAACTGACTTGTAATCAGTAGGTTGGGGGTTCAAGTCCTCTGGCCGGCACCATGTTTAGAGCCATTAGCTCAGTTGGTAGAGCATCTGACTTTTAATCAGAGGGTCAGAGGTTCGAATCCTCTATGGCTCACCATTAAACAAATATCGCGGGTGTGGCGGAATTGGCAGACGCACTAGACTTAGGATCTAGCGCCTTACGGCGTGGGGGTTCGACTCCCTTCACCCGCATTTGCAGAAGTAGTTCAGCGGTAGAATACGACCTTGCCAAGGTCGGGGTCGCGGGTTCGAATCCCGTCTTCTGCTCCATTATTTTGCCGGGGTGGCGGAACTGGCAGACGCACAGGACTTAAAATCCTGCGATGAGAGATCATCGTACCGGTTCGATTCCGGTCCTCGGCACCATCTTTGAATTAAGCGCCCGTAGCTCAACTGGATAGAGTGCTTGACTACGGATCAAGAGGTTATGGGTTCGACTCCTATCGGGCGCGTAATTAATGCTTCATCCTATGAAAAACGGGAAGTAGCTCAGCTTGGTAGAGCACTTGGTTTGGGACCAAGGGGTCGTAGGTTCGAATCCTGTCTTCCCGATATCTGCTAAAATAAATTTTAAAATGGGGGCTTAGCTCAGCTGGGAGAGCGCCTGCTTTGCACGCAGGAGGTCAGCGGTTCGATCCCGCTAGTCTCCACCATTTATTATTGATTCAAACTAAATTACAACGGCGGTGTAGCTCAGCTGGCTAGAGCGTACGGTTCATACCCGTGAGGTCGTGGGTTCGATTCCCTCCACCGCCACTATTATTAGTTGTAAATTATACTCTGGACCTTTAGCTCAGTTGGTCAGAGCTAACGGCTCATAACCGTTCGGTCGCAGGTTCGAATCCTGCAAGGTCCATATAATTTTGGAGGAATACCCAAGTCCGGCTGAAGGGATCGGTCTTGAAAACCGACAGGGGCTTAACGGCCCGCGGGGGTTCGAATCCCTCTTCCTCCGCCATTTTATTACAATTTAATAAATTTAATTATCATATATTTATGGAGGAATACCCAAGTTCGGCTGAAGGGATCGGTCTTGAAAACCGACAGGAGCTTAACGGCTCGCGGGGGTTCGAATCCCTCTTCCTCCGCCATTAATATCATTATCGCGGGATGGAGCAGTTCGGTAGCTCGTCGGGCTCATAACCCGAAGGTCGGTGGTTCGAATCCGCCTCCCGCAATTACATAATTTGGTCTCGTAGTGTAGCGGTTAACACGCCTGCCTGTCACGCAGGAGATCGCGGGTTCGATTCCCGTCGAGACCGCCATTATTTTAATATTATGGTTCAATAGCTCAGTTGGTAGAGCAATGGATTGAAGCTCCATGTGTCGGCAGTTCGACTCTGTCTTGAACCATTTTATACAAGCCGGCCTAGCTCAACTGGTAGAGCAACTGACTTGTAATCAGTAGGTTGGGGGTTCAAGTCCTCTGGCCGGCACCATTTTCATGGAGGGGTAGCGAAGTGGCTAAACGCGGCGGACTGTAAATCCGCTCCTTCGGGTTCGGCAGTTCGAATCTGCCCCCCTCCACCATTTAATTTAATAGGGGCATAGTTCAAAGGTAGAATAAAGGTCTCCAAAACCTTCGATGTGGGTTCGATTCCTACTGCCCCTGCCATGGCGGTTGTGGCGAAGTGGTTAACGCATCGGATTGTGGTTCCGACACTCGTGGGTTCGATTCCCATCAGCCGCCCTTATTTATTAATGGGCTATAGCCAAGCGGTAAGGCAACGGACTTTGACTCCGTCACGCGCTGGTTCGAATCCAGCTAGCCCAGTTTTATTGGCGGCATAGCCAAGTGGTAAGGCAGAGGTCTGCAAAACCTTTATCACCGGTTCAAATCCGGTTGCCGCCTCCATGAATTATGCGGGAGTAGTTCAATTTCTAGAACACATTCCTTCCCGGAATGAGATATAGGTGCAAGCCCTATCTTCCGCTCCATTTAATTTAATATCATGCGGGAGTAGTTTAACTCTTAGAACACATTCCTTCCCGGAATGAGATATAGGTGTAAGTCCTATCTTCCGCTCCATTTAATTTTTATATTATGCGGGAGTAGTTTAACTCTTAGAACACATTCCTTCCCGGAATGAGATATAGGTGTAAGTCCTATCTTCCGCTCCATTATCACTTCCTGATTGGAAGTTTTTTGTTTATAACATTGAGCCAGCGTGGCGGAATTGGCAGACGCGCGGGACTCAAAATCCCGTTCCTTTTTGGAGTGTCGGTTCGATCCCGACCGCTGGTATAAATAGCGAATTAGTATTTCTCAGAAACCTCATTATTATGGGGTTTCTTTTTTTATGGATTTCATTAAATACCATTGACTTTAAATATTTTGAACATTGAATAGCTACAAAATATTGTGAAAATTATTGGCCTGCAAGGGTGTAGAAATTTTATTTTTGCTTGATAATCTAATTATCAGTTTAACAATACATACTTACTCTACTGATTTTGTAAATAATAGGAAAGTTTGTTGTACATTTATTACATTGATAGTTTTTTAGTTATTTAAACTTTTTTCGCAAAATTTAAGTTGTCAATTTGTTAGAAGTGAACTGACAATTAAAAATCATTTCTTATTCAAACGGTGAGCTGTTATATATTATAAGATACTGTTAAATATTTAAACCTTGGTTTTTAATATTAAACTTCATATTGTAGTTTAGTCGAAAATATAATATTATAAGTCTAATGTTATATTTGGAGGATACAAGAATGGTAAAATCTAGCACAGCCAAGGTTACAGGGAAAACATTTTTTAGTAATATTTTACAAGCTGTTGGAGCAGGTGTAGTCATAGCATTAATACCTAATGCATTGTTAGGTGAATTATTAAAGTTTTTTAAAGAAGGCAACCAATTACTAGAAACTATTTATCAGTTAGTCGTTTTGATTCAATCATTTATGGCATTTATAATTGGTGTTTTAGCAGCGCATCAATTTAAATTTAGCGGTGCTGGTGCCACGATGATAGGAGTTTCTGCTATGATCGGTAGTGGTGCTGTTAAGATGACACCGGATGGATTTTTACTTAATGGCATTGGTGATATCATTAATACTATTTTAGTTGTAATGATATCTTGTTCTTTATATTTGTTATTACAAAATAAATTAGGGTCACTGGAAATGATTTTGTTACCTGTTATTATTCCTGTTATAAGTGGATTTATAGGTTTGTTTACGTTAGGTTATGTATCAAATGTCACTAAAGGAATTGGTCATGTAGTAAATGCATTTACAGAGTTAAATCCATTGATGATGTCTATATTGATATGTGTCACATATGCTTTGTTGATGGTTACACCTATATCTGTAGTTGCTATTGCAACGGCAATTAGCTTATCTGGTTTAGGTAGTGGTGCAGCTAATATGGGTATTGTAGCAGCTTGTGTGACTTTTTTATTTGGTTCAATTAGAGTTAACGGTGCTGGCGTCAATTTAGTATTGATTATTGGTGCAGCTAAGATGATGATTCCTGTTTATTTTAAACATTTAATTATTGCAATACCATTAATCATTAATGGCGTGATTGGTGGCTTAATAGCTTATTTTATTGGAATTAAAGGTACACCAATGTCTGCTGGTTTTGGTTATACTGGTTTGGTTGGACCTATCAATGCGTTTAATCGAATGGATGGAGATCCGACCATGAATATTATTTTATTAGTATTTGGATATTTTATAATACCATTTGTATCAGCATTCTTTGTGCATGAAATTTGTAAAAAAATGATGCGTAAATATACAGATGATATTTATAAATTTGAAATTCCTAAGCAGTAACAAAGTTTTACAATCACATAGATAATAAATAGTTAAGCGTTTTATCTATCTTTCAATATTATAATGCATGTTTATAACAGTCATTATACATATTAATTGATATAAATTTTGAAATCAGAACGACGAGCTAAAAAACACCTTCATATTAAATGGAGGTGTTTTTTTAATATATATAGAATATAGCTGTCAGTTGACGACATCAAATATACCATTTTATGTAATCATACGAACATGAACTTTTAAAATTAAGAAAAATATACAAATCTCTTATTGAATATTTTTGCGTAATTATGTATAATAATAAATATTATAGAAAGGGGATTAATAGATGAAACAAATATTGAAAGTGATTACTGTTTTTTCATTCCTTATAAGTACTTTAATTATTTACATAAATCCAGAAGTAAATGCTAGTGAAAAAGATCAATGGCATAAAATTAAAGAGCGTGGTGAATTGCGTGTTGGTTTATCAGCTGATTATGCACCATATGAGTTTGAACATAATGTTAATGGTAAATCAAAGTATGCAGGCATTGATATTGATATCGCAAAAAAGATTGCGAAAGATAATCATTTAAAATTAAAAATTGTAAATATGCAGTTTGATAGTTTATTAGGTGCGATACAAACTGGTAAAATTGATATCATTATTTCTGGAATGACACCTACACCAGAACGTTTGAAAGAGGTGGATTTTTCAAACCCTTATATGACAGTCGATCAAAAAATGATTATTAAAAAGTCTGAGGCAGATCGTTTCAAAACAATTGAAGATTTTGCGAATAAAAAAATAGGTGTACAAAAGCAAACACAACAAGAAAAAATTGCGCAAACTGAAATCGATAATGCACAAATTCAATCTTTAACACGTGTACCTGAAGTTATAATGTCATTGAAAAGCGGAAAAGTTAATGGAATGGTAATTGAAGGGCCAGTTGCAGAAGCATATTTAAAACAAAATAAAGATTTAACTTTTGCTAATGATGTTAAGTTTAATGAAGGTAGAAAAGAAACGGCAATTGCCTTACCTAAAAATTCTCCCATGCTTATGGATAAATTAAACACCTCTATCAAAGATGTTAAAAATAAAAATTTGCTGGAAGATTATAAAGCGTCAGCTGCTGATGCAATGCAAAAAGATGACGGTAATTTCTTTACGAAATATGGCAGCTTTTTCTTAAAAGGAATTAAAAACACGATTTTAATTTCTATAGTTGGAGTCGTTTTAGGTGCTGTATTTGGTGCATTTATTGCATTATTAAAATTAAGTAAAGTGAAAATATTGAGATGGATTTCTTCAGCTTATATTGAATTTTTAAGAGGCACTCCTTTATTAGTTCAAGTATTTCTAGTTTATTTTGGTACCACAGCAGTTTTAGGTCTAGATATCTCAGCTTTGATATGTGGTATGATAGCACTTGTTATAAACTGTTCAGCTTACATTGCTGAAATTATAAGAGCTGGTATTAATGCAGTTGATAAAGGACAAACTGAAGCTGCAAGAAGTTTAGGACTTACATATGGTCAAACAATGAAATCAGTTATTTTGCCACAGGCTGTAAAAAACATATTACCAGCTTTAGGTAATGAGTTTGTTACTGTTATTAAAGAATCATCAATTGTATCCGTAATAGGTGTTAGTGAAATAATGTTCAATGCACAAGTTGTACAAGGAGCATCATTTGATCCATTTACACCGCTCATTGTAGCTGCAATATTATACTTTATACTTACATTTACTTTATCAAGAGTGATGTATTTCTTCGAAGGGAGATTGAAAGTTAGTGATTAATATTAAAAATTTATATAAATCTTTTGGAAAAAATGAAGTTTTAAAAGGGATAAATCTAACGGTGGATAAAGGTGATGTTGTTGCTATAATAGGTCCTTCAGGTAGTGGTAAAAGTACACTTTTACGCTGTATAAACCTTCTTGAAACCCCTTCAAGTGGTGAAGTGATATTTAAAGATCATAGTTTAACAAATGAAAAAACTAAATTAGAAACACTAAGACAACAGATGGGTATGGTTTTTCAAAATTTTAATTTATTTCCACATAAGAAGGTTATAGACAATATCATATTGGCTCCTAGTTTATTAAAAAAGGGTAATCAAAGAGATTTGAAAAAGGAAGCAATGGATTTGTTGAAAAAAGTTGGATTAGAAGATAAGGCTAATGCATATCCTGCTCAATTATCGGGTGGGCAAAAGCAAAGGGTTGCTATTGCTAGAGCTTTAGCAATGAATCCAGAAGTACTTCTGTTTGATGAGCCCACCTCAGCACTAGATCCTGAAGTGGTTGGTGATGTTTTAGAAGTAATGAAAGATTTAGCCAAAGAAGGTATGACTATGGCAGTTGTAACACACGAAATGAATTTTGCAAAAGACGTGAGTGATAAAGTTGTGTTTATGGCTGATGGTGTCATTGTGGAATCAGGTACACCACAAAATATTTTTGAGCAACCACAACATGATAGAACTAGAAACTTTTTAGCACGTGTTTTATAAATATAAAATCAACCAAGGTGTTTGGCAATGGATTATTGTAATTCATTCATAGCACCTTGGTTTTTTTAATAAATATTGAAAATTGGATTATCGAATTCTCTTATTAATAATGAATATGTTAAACTATAGAATGTATGTTTTTAAGGTGGGGTGTGAAAAATGAATGTAGATCAATTGAAACAAGATGTCATAGACTATGCTCACTCAATTGGTATTGATAGTATTGGTTTTACCACGGCTGATCCATTTGATGAATTAAAGCAAAAATTAGTTGATTATCATGAAAAGGGATATGCCTCTGGATTTGAAGAACCAGATATTGGTTTGCGTACTGAACCTAAGTTAACATTGCCTACTGCAAGATCTATTATTGCTATTGCTGTTGGTTATCCCAATAAATTAAAAGGTGCACCTAGAAGCGTGCGTGGAGACAGAAGAGGTATGTTTGCAAGGGCATCTTGGGGCCAAGATTATCATTCAATCATGAGAAAACGTTTAGATAAATTAGCTGAGTATTTAGAGGCTAGAGTCCCAGATGTGGAAATTAAATCTATGGTTGATACGGGTGTGTTGTCAGACCGAGCTGTTGCAGAACGCGCAGGATTAGGTTATGTAGGTAGAAATGGATTTGTCATAAATCCAGATCTCGGTACTTGGACTTATTTAGGAGAAATGTTAGTTAGTGTTCCTTTTCCTCCTGATGACCCAATCATTGATAGTTGTGGAGATTGTACAATTTGTGTTGACCGTTGTCCAACAGGAGCTTTAGTTGGTGATGGACAACTAAATAGTCAAAAATGTATTAGTTTTTTAACACAGACAAAAGGTTACATGCAAGATGAATATCGATATAAAATTGGTAATCGACTTTATGGCTGTGATACATGTCAACAAGTTTGTCCAAGAAATCGTGGTATTAATACACAGCATGATGATATTGTGTTAGAACCAGAAACATTAAAACCAAGGTTAGTACCATTATTACAAATGAGTAATAAAGAGTTTAAAAATACTTACGGTCATTTAGCAGGTGCTTGGAGAGGTAAAAAACCAATTCAAAGAAACGCAATTCTAGCGTTAGCACATTTTAAAGAGGAAACTGCGATACCCGAATTACAAGAAGTCGCATTAAATGACCCAAGGCCTATGATTAGAGCTACAGCTTATTGGGCAATTGGACAAATTCAGGGAGAGCAAGCAAGACCATTTATTGAAGCACACTACGACAGTGAATTAGAGGAAGTCCAACATGAGATGTTAAAAGGACTAGATATGAGGAGAGAATAAAAAGCATGACGAACCACATTGTATTATTTCAACCACAGATACCCGGAAATACGGGTAGTATCGCTAGAACCTGTGCCGGTACATATACACATTTACATCTAATAAAACCATTAGGATTTAGTACAGATGACAAGATGTTGAAAAGAGCAGGATTAGATTATTGGGATTCTGTAAATATTAGTTATTATGAAAATATAGAATCGTTTTTTGAAAGTACGGAAGGTGAATATTACTTATTAACTAAGTTTGGTGAAAAAACTTATTCTGATTTTGATTTTACTGATGAAGATGAAAATCATTATTTTATTTTTGGTAGAGAAACTACTGGCTTACCTGATTGGGTAAAGGAGAAATATAAAGATACAGCATTAAGAATCCCAATGAATGATAATATAAGATCATTAAATTTATCAAATACTGCATCTTTACTTATTTATGAAGCGTTGAGACAACAAAATTTTCCAAATTTACATTAAATTATATATTAATCGATGAAAAACGACTTTGACATTTGTATAATGAAGATAAAGCTAAAAATAGTTTTTGAAAATTTAGTTGATTATTAAAATTATATAGTTTATGAAGATAGCTTCAAGGGTATTATTATAAATAATGCTAGAACGCGTCTTAAAAGATTAAGAGGAGTGTAATAACTATGGCAATGAACTTTAAAATTTTAGAAAACGAAAAAAGTGTGGCAGAATACGCTGCAGATATTTTAAGAAAACAGTTTAACAATAATCCAACTACTATAGCAGGCATACATCTTTCTAATGATAATGCACCAGTATTAGATGAATTAAAGAAAAATGTAGATGATCATGCAGTAGATTTTAGTCAAATTAATATATTAGATTATGATAGCAATAAGTCTTATTTTGAAGCGTTAGGCGTACCAGAAAGTCAAATATATAGTGTTTCATATGGTCAAGATACAGAATCATTTATAAGTGATAAAATCAAAACTAAAGAAAATAAAGGTAAATTGATTACACAAATACTGTCAATAGATACAAATGGTAAACTAAATGTAAGTATCAATCATGGTCTCTTTTCTGCAAGAGAAGTAATTTTAGTGATTACTGGTTCTGAGAAAAAAGATGTTGTGCATAAATTATATGAAGAAAATGGTAAAACTTCATTTGAGCCATCTGATTTGAAAGCACACCGCATGGTGAATGTTATTTTGGATGAAGCTGCTGCAGAAGGCCTTCCTGAAGATGTTCGTCACTATTTCACTGCACGTTTCGCATAAAATTAAAAATGTGAGGTGTAACTAATGACAAATGATAATGCTAATAAACAGTATTCTAACCATGAAACAGAACCCAAAAATGAAATGGTCGATGATTTTGAAGATATCGTAGAATTGGGAAAAGAAATGGAACAAATTTCTGAAGAAAATGATGAAGATAAACTAGATAAATCACATGATTCAAATGTACGTTCTGATTTAGATAATTAAAGTGTTACGTTTATTTAATAAGTGATTAAATAGTATCTATCAAAGCCTAAATGACATTCTATGAGTACTACTTACAAACAAAATCATTATTTCTTTTATAAATAATTGGAAGCGAGTAAGTGATGATCAAATATTAAAAAATTTGATGTCCTTCTCGCTTCTTTTTATATTTATTTAATCAATGTGCCAAGTTATTTGCTTATGGTTATATGAATAATAAAAAAACAATGCCAACATAAATTTGATTATGTTATTATTAAATCATTATTTGAATTAAGGAGTTATCATTAATATGTTAAGTAACTATTGGAAATACCTCATGATAAGTGCTGTGATTGTAAATTTAATTTCTATAAAAGGCTTTCCTATGGCCATTGGAGCAATATATCTGCCAATCTTATTTAAAATTATTCAACTACAAATCAACTTGTCACATGGACTGGTAGATAAAGTAAATGCTTCTACATTTGTAAAAAGTAATCAAACTGGGATCATTATTAGTGTATTATGTTGTATTGTTATAACAGTATTGTTATTTAAGCCGCTTGGAGGTTTTTATAATAGTTTAACTGGGTTTTTAGGGCTTCTTGTCACAGTTAGTCCTGTGACTATGATTATTGGAGCAATTCTTTTAGTTTTAACTGCAATAGGTATTATACAAGCAGCAAAGGTGAAATTTAACGATGTAACAATTACAAAAGAATAATGAATAGATGTATAAACCAGGAACTAAAAATTAGTTTCTGGTTTTTTTCATGCTAGCAACTAATTAATTAAGCTTTGTAAATCGTTGTTATTAATCAGACATTTTTTATGTAATGAAAACGCTATATTAAGAGATTGCTCAGTTAAATTAATTAATGCTATACTAAAGTTAAATACATATTGAAGGGGAGATTTATAAATGTCAGTTAGAATTGAACATGATACATTTGGTGAAATAGAAGTACCTGCAGATAAATACTGGGGTGCACAAACAGAAAGAAGTAAACGTAACTTTCCAGTTGGAAAAGAACAAATGCCAATTGAAGTTGTTTATGGATTTGCTCAATTAAAAAGAGGGGCAGCATTAGCCAATCATGAGTTAGGAAAACTAAGTGACGCAAAAAAAGATGCTATTGTTCATGCATGTGATCGTATATTAAACAAAGAATTGGATGAACACTTCCCATTAGTCGTTTGGCAAACAGGAAGCGGTACACAAAGCAATATGAACGTCAACGAAGTTGTGAGTTATGTTGCGAATATGTATCTCAAAGAACAAGGTAGCGATGAGTCAATACATCCAAATGATGATGTGAATAAATCTCAAAGTTCAAATGATACTTTCCCTACTGCGATGCATGTTGCACTATATAATGAAATTGAAGTAAAACTTGAACCTGCATTAAAATCATTACGTGATACTTTTAAAGAAAAAGAAGCAAAGTTTAATGATATTATAAAAATCGGACGTACTCATTTACAAGATGCTACACCTATTCGTTTAGGGCAAGAAATAAGCGGATGGCGTTATATGTTAGATAAATGTGAAACATTACTTAGTGAATCAAAAGCGCATATTTTAAATTTAGCAATCGGGGGTACTGCAGTAGGTACCGGTATTAACGCTCATCCAGAATTTGGTGATAAAGTTGCTAAATTTATTTCAAAAAATACTGGGTATCCATTTGTATCATCTGAAAATAAATTTCATGCATTAACTGCGCATGATGAGGTCGTTCAATTACATGGTTCTCTCAAAGCTTTAGCTACTGACTTAATGAAAATTGCAAATGATGTGAGATGGTTAGCGTCTGGACCACGTGCTGGGCTTGCTGAAATTTCTATACCAGAAAATGAACCTGGTTCATCTATTATGCCTGGTAAAGTCAACCCAACACAATGTGAAATGTTGACGATGGTTGCAGTTCAAGTTATGGGTAATGACACTGTGGTTGGTATAGGTAGTTCACAGGGGAATTTTGAATTAAATGTCTATAAACCTGTGATTTTGCATAATACATTGCAGTCTATATATTTATTGGCGGATGGCATGCAAACATTTAACGATAATTGTGCAGTAGGCATTGAACCAATTGAAGAAAACATTGATAATTATTTAAATCAATCACTAATGTTAGTAACAGCATTAAATCCTCATATTGGGTATGAAAAAGCTGCTAGCATAGCTAAAAAAGCCCATCGAGAAGGTTTAACATTAAAAGAATCTGCCATCCAATCTGGATATTTAACTGAAGAACAGTTTAATGAGTGGATTAAACCGGAAGATATGGTTGAACCTAAATAAATTTAAAATCTTAAGGCATATCAATATCTTTGATTAACGACGAAACGTCAATTTCTATTAAAATGAAATAGAAATTGACGTTTTTGCATTTATTTTGAGTCATTTTAACTACAATGTTGTTCGCGCGATAAAAGCTATAGAGAGAATTGAAAATTCAACCTATCTCTTTTAAATTTCATTATCTAAACTAACTGATATTTTTTCTTGTGTTAATGGGTGAATAAATTCAATTTTATAACTATTCAATTGGAGTTGTCTTAAAGTTGAATAACCGTATAGTGGATCTCCAATAACTGGATGTCCAATTTCTGCTAAATGCACACGTATTTGGTGTGTTCGACCCGTGTCTAATTTCAAATCGACTTCACATACATTTTCTTTGACCATATTCGAAGACAAAATGTGTGTAATAGCAGATTGTCCTGTAGTAGATACTCGGCGCTTGTTCGAATGAAATTTATCTTTACCAATAGGCGCATTAATGGTTTGTGGTTTAATAGGTAACAAGCTATGTACCTTTGCTTTATAGATACGGTCTATTTTATTTTCTTCTAACATACGATCTAGGATTTTTTTCATTAAAGGATTTTTAGCAACAATTAATAAGCCCACAGTTTCTTGATCTAAGCGATGTATCGGTTCTGCATAGTCACTATTGATTGTATATATCACATGATTCATTAATGTATTACTTTCTTTTAAATCATTAGGATGCGTTTTAACCCCTTTAGGCTTCATAACAATTGCTAAATCATTGTCTTCATAATAAATTTGTGCATATCGATAACTTGGTAAATAATTACTTTTTTCTTCTGGTGTTGGAATGTAAACTTGATCTCCTGTATGTACTTGTGACGTGAGTTTTGCATTTATATCATTGATTTTAATCTCTTTTGACATATTTAAATTGTGTAAATCTTTTTTTGGTAATTGTAATTGCTGGAAAATTTCTCTAAGTGTTAATTCATCATAATTTTCTGGGATTTGAAATTTCATAATATCCTCCTCTTTAATCAATTATTATCATACCATAAACACGCTGTTAAAAATATTAGACCCAGAGATTGATTTAATAATTTTTTACATTGTTTTAATTCAAGTAAAAAGGAATTATTTATCTATTTTTAAATGCTTTACAAACTTGTATAATGTATGTAAATAGTGTTGTTAAAGAATGGACTGGTTAAATGGAAAAACCGACAAGATTAGCATTATTAAAAGAAATTGCTGAATTTTTAAATGAAGAAACAGAAACATTTAGTATGCTACAAGGCGCATTAAAATCGTTGATTGATGGTAGTGAATTTACTACGGGCTGGATTTTCTTCATTGATGATGTGGGGCAACATGAGCTCGTATCATATAATGGTTTACCAGGAGCATTGGAAAATAATCATTGTCAATATATGCGAAAGGGTACGTGTTGGTGTGTTCAAGCATATCAAAATAAAAAGTTAACGAAGGCTTCAAATATTATAAATTGTTCGAGAATTAATTTAGCCAATCGGGCTTATCATGAAGAAACTGACGGTATTACACACCATGCTACTGTACCGTTAAGGTCTGGCGAAGAGCAATTTGGGTTACTCAATGTTGCAACACCTTATACAAGTAGATATAGTGCAGAAAACTTAGAGTTATTAGAATCTGTTGCATTGCAAATCGGATCTGCAATAAAAAGGATTCTCTTAACCGATCAAGAAAAAGAAGCTGCGCGTATTAGTGAACGTAATAGATTAGCTAGAGATTTACATGATTCAGTAAACCAAATGCTTTTTTCTGTTAAATTGACAGCACACGCAGCATTAGGGATGACACAAGAAAAGGTTTCTCGTAAGGCATTCCAAGTGATTGAAGATACAAGCCAGCAAGCAGTAAATGAAATGAGAGCTTTAATTTGGCAATTAAAACCCGTTGGTTTAGAACAAGGATTAGTTAGTGCACTAAAACAGTATAGTGAATTACTACAGTTAGAGTTAATTGTTAAAGTGGATGGTTTAATTAAACTTCCAAGTCAAATCGAGGAAAATGTTTATAGAATTGTTCAAGAAGCAATGAATAATACGAAAAAACATAGTGAAACCACTCAAGTTCGATTAGATTTAGTTCAAGCGGACAATTATTTATTGGTAACAATCTCTGATTTTGGCAAAGGTTTTGATAAACATAAGTCAAATCTTTATCACTCGCATGGCTTGAATAATATGAAACAAAGGACTAAACAGATAAATGGTAAATTGACAATTGAAGGTGAACCAAACAAAGGTACAAAAATTCATATCTCAATACCATTATAAAGTTTCGAAAGGAAGGTCAAGATGAATCGAATCATTTTGGTAGATGATCACCATATCGTAAGACAAGGTTTAGAATTTCTATTATCAACAGTTGGTGATATAGAGGTTGTTAAAGGCTTTTCAGATGGCAAATCATTTTTAAGTTATTTGGAAGAGCATGAATTACCCGATATTGTATTATTAGATTTAGTGATGCCCAATATGAATGGTATAGAAATCACTGAAATTATGAAGCGAAAATATCCCGAAGTAAAAATATTAGTGCTAACCAGTTATGTAGATGATGAACATGTGATTTCGGCAATTGATAAAGGCGCCGATGGTTATGAAATGAAAGATGTTGAACCTGAGAAGTTGATTAAAACAATTAAAAATGTATTGTCAGGTGAAAAAGTTATCCATCCACAAGCCCAAAGTGTGATGGAATCTGTAAGCAGTAAACCGCACTATACAAACAAACTATCTAAACGTGAATCTGAAGTATTGACAGAAATGGCAAAGGGTAAAACAAATAAAGAAATTGCGGAAACTTTATTTGTCTCAGAAAAAACTGTTAAAACACATGTAAGTCACATATTTGCTAAATTGCAAGTATCTGATCGCACACAAGCGGCTATTTATGCTATGCAGAATAATCTTATATAATATATTAGATGTTATGTAAATATTATTTTACATAGCATTTTTTTATGTTCATCTTCAAAATACCTTGCATTGCGTTTATCCATACTATCTTCTATCCTATCTTGATAATAACTGGTTGAAGTAAAACAAATTCTGCTTCATTAGTAAGGATGTTTTCAACCTTTTACACATAAATAATATCAAAATAAGAGCTAATTAATATAAACGAATTTAGCAACTTACTATGCTATAAAGAGAAATCAGTAGACGAAACAGTACATGGTTATTAAATAAAGCAGATTTGTTCAGAGAAGTATGATATATGGAGGTGAAAAGTGAAAAACAAGATTTAAATTAATTGATTATAAAGACATTGGTTGTGACAAACTTCACTTTGAAACAATGAGATTAAGTAAATGGATTCTTGAGAAGGAATCAATAAATGAATTTTTATCCAAATGAAAATTTAAATGAATAAACAAATAAAATAATTTGTGATGATGTTACCGTAACAACAAATGGTAGGATTAAAAAGTGAAAAAACACTAAAAGTTTGGGCAATTACATATAAATAACATCCTTAATACGTATTTGTAATTGAAGATAAATTTGTGCTTTTTGGGCAATTACTACGTATTATAATAAGTTTGAAATGGAAGATGAATTAGTTATTAGAAGTTCCTTCGTAAGTAAGGAAAGATTGAATGTATACATCATAATTGAAAACAAGGTGGCTATTAACAATCTCAAAGTTAGGAATAATTAATATAGATAATTTAAATACAAATATTATATATAAAGTTGTGCAAGGCAAAAGGCAAACAAGAATACGAGAAAAAATAGAATATGAAAATTTTTAAAAATTTAAAGAAAATTAGACTTTTACTTATCAGTTTATATTAGTGACTAAAATGTAGTAATTATAGTTTTTTACATTGTAATAATAAAATGGATATTTTAATAAAAATGCAATAATTATATAACGTTTATTGTGGTTTAGTTTAATGATAAATTATTTAAAATTTTTAGAGAAAATATTTTTATTTATATTGTTCTACTTGTAAATTGAGGATATAATATAAATAAGTGTAAAATTAAAATAGTTAGGGGCTGTATTTTTGAAGTATTGTAATAATTGTGGGAATAAATTGCAAGATAATCAAAAGTTTTGCGATAAATGTGGTAAAAGTGTAAGCTACAATAACTTAAATTCTAGTTACAATAGTGGTACACCACAACCACCAAAAAAGAACGGTGGTAAAATAGTTATGATAATAATAACCATTATAGTATTTTTGTTGTTACTCGCTGGACTATTATTTGGTGCTTACAAACTGTTTTGGGAAAACGATACTAGTTCAAATGGAACAAATAATAGCTCAATTAGTGGTAATGATACACAAGGGGATGATTCACAAAATAATGAAGATGTGGATGGAGCTCCGACAATTGATGTTTTAACTGATACATTTAATACTACATTTATGAATCAGGATAATAGATCAGGATACGGTTTTATAAGAATAGGAATGAATAAAGATGAAGTAGAAAATAAATTTGGTCAACCTAATGATAGTGTAATAATCGCTGGTACTTCTGCAAGCCAGTACGGAAGCATAGCAGTCCATTACAATCATGATATAGTTGAGAGATACTTTATTGTTCCAAGTAATGATATAACTGTTTATCAATTTATAAACCAACATGGTGACCCAACAATGAAAGCAGATGAAGGCGGAATCGTGTATGATGATAATGCTGATAATGACTTTACAGTAAAAGTATTTGTAGATGAAAATAGCAAAGTGGAGGGTATAGAAAGTGTAGAACAAATTGAAAGGACTGATTCTTCTGATGAATCTGATTCTAATGAAATCATAACAAGTAAATCAAAGGCTGAAAAAATTGGCAAAGATTATTTATTTGAGAAATATGATGATGATTATTGGTTCCACTCTGTTGATGAATATAATGGTATATATAGAGTGAACTATGGAGAAGGCGATGCTAGTCACGCCCATGATGCAATTTATATTGACCAAGAAACTGGGAACATAACTGAAAGTGATCCTAACGAGGAAAATTAAAGTCTCAAATGCTATGTGAATGCATGCTTATTCTAAGAAATAAAATATAATATATATAAAAGTTGTTTCGACAAGATGAAAAATAATAAAAATGGTTGAGTGTTTCAATAACATAATATATGATATTTAGAAAGAATATTTATTAAACGATAATCCTAGAGTTTAATTAAAGGGATACAAGAATGATGAAGCGTGGTTACTAAAAAATAATAAGATATTGGTAATTCTTTAAATGATACTTGTATATTTTGTTACTGTTGAGATAGGTTTCTACTTTAGTAATATTTTCGGTTTTAATAAAGGAATTATTCCTATTATTATAGTTTTTATAGCGATAGCAATTTGGTTTTAGTATAATAAAATTCAAAATTAATCCGTTTGTTTTAGATAGAATAAAGCTTTTAAGCTCTATTCTCATTTAATTTATAAATAAAAATTTTAAGAATTATGATACTATTAAAAAAATCTATACATAACAGAACTGATATTATATCAGTTCTGTTTTTTTGAATTCTATATATACTTTTGTTTCAAAATGTATAATAT
Organism: Staphylococcus sp. GDY8P198P; assembly: GCF_017891615.1. Lineage (NCBI taxonomy): Bacteria > Bacillati > Bacillota > Bacilli > Caryophanales > Staphylococcaceae > Staphylococcus > Staphylococcus sp. GDY8P198P. The sequence continues at coordinate 179,982 of NZ_JAESJQ010000016.1, read as the reverse complement.
TACTATATACTATATCTAATAAACATAAAGGGGATGTTATTATGAAGACTAAAAATCTTTCATTGAAAATTGTTATAGCGTTAATTCTCGGTATAGCAATAGGCTCCATACTTAACATGTTTGCGCAATCGAGTTTTGTAGTCAACGTTGATAAATATGTCTTCAATGTTATTGGGCAAATTTTTCTTAATTTAATTTTCATGTTAGTGGTGCCTGTTGTGTTTGTTTCAATTGTGTTAGGTGTAGTAGGTGTGGGTGATCCAAAATTACTAGGTGGTATTGGGTTGAAAACGATTAGTTTCTTTTTAACTACTACTGCAATAGCTATTATTATTGGGATTACTTTAGCTTTAGTTTTACAACCGGGTGAAGGGAAATCAGATTTATTAAAAAGTGAAGATGTTTCAAGTTATCAAAAAACATTAGATAAAGAAGATAATTCACAAAGTTCTGCTGCAAAGCAATCGTTTGATCAAACACTGATCAATCTTTTTCCTAAAAATCCATTACAAGCCATGAGTGAAGAAAATATGTTGCAAATTATTACATTTGCCATTTTTATAGGGGTTGGTTTGATAATGGTTGGTTCGAAAGCTGAAGCGGTACACCGGTTATTTGAGCAAACCAACGAAGTTTTAATGTATATTGTAACGATGATCATGAGCGTATTTGCGCCTATAGGTACTTTTGGTCTTGTTGCACATGCATTTACAGGGGCAGGATTTGGAGCTATCCAACAACTTGGTATGTATTTCTTTATAGTGCTTCTAGCGCTATTTATCCATTTCTTCGTTGTATATGGTTCAGCGGTGAAATTTATGGCTAAATCAAGTCCACTAAAATTCTTTAAGGGGTTTCTTCCTGCAATAACACTAGGTTTTAGTGCTTCGAGTTCCACTGCAACCTTACCAGTATCACTTAAATGTACAAAAAATATGGGTGTTAGACCAGAAGTAGCATCTTTCGTACAACCTCTCGGTGCAACAATAAACATGGATGGAACGGCAATCATGCAAGGTGTTGCGACAATATTTATTGCACAAATCTCAGGTGTAGAGCTTTCATTTATGCAAATTATAACTGTTGTGGTCATCGCTGTTGTAGCATCTATTGGTACAGCTGGCGTACCTGGGGTTGGACTGATTATGTTAGCAATGGTTTTAAATGCCGTTGGATTAGATCCAGCAGCAATTGGTATTATTTTAGGTATTGATAGATTATTAGATATGACACGAACATCTGTCAATATTACAGGTGATGCCGCTTGTGCGCTTATCATTTCAAAAGCTGAAGATAAAAAATTAGCTGCTAGAAATGAAAGTTAATAAAATAATAGATATAAATATAAAGAATTTAAAATCTGAGAGTGGCTCTAACGTTTATATGTTTTGGCCACTCTTTTTAGTTGATATACATGAGAAGTGTTGTAAAATAGATGTTGATATATAAAAGTAGTATTTGTCTTTATAAAAAAACTAAACCATCACAATGATAGCTTAGTTTCAGATTAACCTAATGTGTTACTTATTCAGAAAGAAGTACATTATATAACTCTACAAATTTTTTGCCATCTTTTCTTGGAACCTGGTCAAAAAGCCAAGGCTCTCCGTCTGATTCCATAATAGTTATTCTAAAAGGGGTTAAGGATAGTCCAAATTTAACACTTTGAAGTTCATCAAAAGGGAATAAACTTTTGATTTCATGATTTTCAATTATTCCTTTTGCTTTAAACGTAATTTTATCATTATATAGCGTCAAAATTCCTGGAATCATTTGAGCATTAATAAATTTCATAGAAGTACTGATAGAAATTAGTTTTGTTGAAGTATGAGTATTCAAATGAACATCCCCTTAAAATTTGTTTCTGTTAATATATCATTTTGAAAAATATTATTTAATTTCATGTTCAATAGCAAAAAATAAAAGTAGTGAATGATATCTACATTTCAAATGATATCATTCACTACTTTTTTGATTTGATACATTTTAATAACCGCGATAATTTTAATGTGTCTAAATAAAGTTAAATAGGGGTGTAACCTTTAAAATTTACATATTGATATGCTTGTTTTACTTCAGCCTCAGTAGGTGCTTCTTTATGCTTTAACACATAAGTTATACCTAGTGATTGCCATTTATGCACACCTAGTTGGTGATATGGCAGTATTTCAAAGCGCTTAACGTTATCGAGTGAATTTATAAATTCACCTAACCGCATCAAATCTTGTTTATTATCTGTAAGACCTGGCACCAGCACATGTCTTATCCAAACAGGCTGTCTTTTACGAGAAAGTGTTTTAGCAAAGTTTAATATATGTGTATTAGGTTGGCCAGTTAATTCCTTATGTTTAGCATTATCAATATGTTTAATATCTAATAATATTAAGTCTGTATATTTTAATAAAGCATCTAATTGTTTTTCAAAAGTGGGTGTATTTTTCGCAGTACCAGCTGATGTATCTATACAGGTATGAATATCATATTTTTTTAACGATTGAAATAGGGAGGTTAAGAATTTAATTTGTAGTAAAGGCTCACCACCACTTACTGTCACACCTCCATTTGATGCATCAAAATATGGTTTGAAAGGTATTATTTCGTTTACCATTTCATCAACTGTAACTGCGCGTGTATAGTCATTTATTTTCCAAGTGTCTGGATTATGACAGTATAAACATCTTAGTAAACAACCTTGGGTAAATAAAATATAGCGTAATCCTGGACCATCAACGGTACCCAAACTTTCAACAGAATGTAAATGTCCTTTTAACATATATAGGCCGCCTTAAATTCAAATTACATTTTTTCATGGAAAGTACGTGAAATTACATCTAATTGTTGTTCTCGTGTTAATTTAATAAAGTTAACGGCATAACCAGAAACACGAATCGTTAATTGTGGATATGCTTCAGGGTGTTCCATTGCATCTAATAGTGTTTCCCTATTAAATACATTAATGTTTAAGTGATGTCCGTGTTGCATTGCATAGCCATCCAACATACTTGTGAGATTTTTACATTGATCATTACTTTCCTTACCTAGTGATTTTGGAACGATGCTAAATGTGTTAGAAATACCATCTTTACAACAATCATAAGGTATTTTTGCTACGGTACTAAGTGAAGAAAGTGCGCCTTTTTGGTCACGTCCATGCATAGGGTTTGCACCTGGTGCAAATGGTTCTCCAGCTTTACGACCATCTGGTGTATTTCCAGTCTTCTTACCATATACAACATTTGATGTTATCGTTAATACACTCATTGTATGTTCCGAATTGCGATAAGTTTTATGACTACGTAATTTTGTCATAAAGCGTTCTACAAGGTCTATTGCTAAATCATCGACACGTGCATCATTATTGCCATATTTAGGAAAATCACCTTCAATTTCAAAATCTGTAACAATACCATTTTCATCTCGAATAGGTTTTACTTTTGCATATTTGATTGCAGATAATGAATCTGCAGCAACAGAAAGACCAGCTATACCTGTAGCCATTGTTCTAATGATATTTGTATCGTGCAATGCCATTTCTATACGTTCATAACTATACTTATCATGCATATAATGAATAATATTAAGTGAATTAATATATACTCCAGCTAACCAATCCATCATTTTATCAAATTTTTCAAATACTTCATCATAATCTAGGATTTCTGTTTTTATACTTTCATAGGCAGGCCCAACTTGACGTCCTGATTTTTCATCTACTCCTCCATTAATAGCATATAATAATGTTTTTGCTAAATTAGCACGAGCGCCAAAAAATTGCATTTGTTTACCAATTGTCATAGCAGACACACAACATGCAATACCATAATCATCACCATAAGATTCTCTCATTAAGTCATCATTTTCATATTGAATTGCACTTGTTTTAATACTCATTATTGCGCAATATGTTTTAAAATTGTCAGGTAGGCGAACTGACCATAATACTGTGAGGTTTGGTTCAGGTGCTGGACCTAAATTATCTAGTGAATGTAAGAATCGGAATGAGTTTTTAGTTACTAATGCACGTCCGTCAATACCTACACCACCGATTGATTCTGTTACCCAAGTAGGATCACCAGAGAATAACTCATTATAGTCAGGTGTTCGCGCGAATTTTACGATACGTAATTTCATAATAAAGTGGTCTATGATTTCTTGCACTTCACGTTCTGTAATCAATCCATTGTTTAAATCTCTTTCAGCATAGATATCTAAAAATGTTGAAGTACGACCTAAGCTCATAGCTGCACCGTTTTGTTCTTTAATCGCTGCTAAATATGCTAAGTACAACCATTGTACTGCTTCTTTAAAGTTATAAGCTGGGCGACTTAAGTCAAATCCATAAATATTACCTAATGTTTTCAATTCATTTAATGCTCGGTATTGTTCAGACAATTCTTCGCGTAATCGAATGACATCTTCTGACATTTCTTTAGACATATTGTTGAAATCTTCCATTTTTTTCTGCATTAGGAAGTCTACACCATATAAAGCGACTCTGCGGTAATCTCCAATAATACGTCCACGACCGTACGCATCTGGAAGTCCAGTAATGATCCCAGCCTTTCTGCAATTTAGCATTTCTTTGGAGTATGCATCGAATACTCCTTGGTTATGCGTTTTACGATAGTCAGTAAATATTTTTTCAGTTTCACTATTTAAATCATAACCATACGCTTCACAAGCTGCTTTGGCCATGCGAATACCACCAAAAGGTTGCATTGAACGTTTGAATGGTTTATCGGTTTGGACACCTACTATGCTTTCTAATTCTTTATTTAGATAACCTGCCTCGTGAGAAGTGATGGTAGAAGGGATTTTTGTGTCCATGTCCCACATACCACCGCGTTCACGTTCTTCTTTAGACAATTGCATGACTTGATCCCAAAGCTTAGTTGTTGCTTCTGTAGGACTTTCTAAAAATTGATCATCACCTTCGTATAATGTGTAATTTAGTTGAATAAATTCTCTTACATCTACATGATGTTGCCAGCGACCTTTTTTAAAATCATTCCATGCTGTGGATTGCATATTATTTTCTTTTAACATATCATTACCTCCAAAAGTATGTTATTTTTTCACAATAATTATATCATTTGTTTTGTTAAAAAAATCACAAAGTTTTTGAATAATTTTAATCTAAAATGTGAAAGCTTTTGGAATCTGTATTAAAAAGTAATACACTTAAGGTATGTTATAGGTCTGTTATAGAACAGTTTTAAAAGTGTATAATTAATTAAGATTTAATAGAAAAAGCTAAACATAGTAGTTTTGAAAGTAATTTTCGACAATATCTATTACAATTTAATTAGAGTTATTAAGCCCGTTGTTTAATATAACGTTTCACACTTTAGCGAGGAATGGAAACATTCGATTAAGGCATTATCAGCTGGAATTCCCTTGGGGGGACATGCTTCGGGTAATGATTTTTTCTTCGCATAATTTATAATATTCATATGATGTATACACACTTAATTAATTGCTATGAAATAGGCATCCATTAGGTATTTTTATTTGGTTTAAGGTAAATAAGTAATATCTAAGGTATGAATACATCACAATTAATGATTGAAGATTATGAAATTAAAGTTGCTAAAGCCCACATACATAACAACTTAAGTTTAGATAATTGCCATTTATATTAATGAAAATAATAAATATAAATGATTAGATAAATAAAAATTGAAAGGATTTTCAAAAAACCTTTTTACTTTCAGACTTTTCTGATAGTGTTGTATCCAAGTTTCAATGATTTTGTAATATTATTGTGACATAATAGAAAGTGGTTTTTATTTATCATTATAGTAGGATCAGGGGTAAGTAAAGATAATGTTAAATTAAGTCAGCCTACCGAAAGCGCATTGCATATTAAGTAAAGTGACGGGGTTACAAGTACTCAAAATGACAATGGCGTAGTAACTTGAAAAGATCAGAATGGTAAAACTGAAAAGTTACCTACAGAAGCAAAAGATAAAGATGATAAAGACATAGTATTAAAATAAAAAGAAACAAAAGATGGATATGATATCCAAGTTTTAGATAAGAACCAAAAAGAAGGATGGGCTAAATGTACTCTAGGCACAGCTGGTGGAACAGGCACTGGTGGACTAGGTGGAGCAGGAGTCGGTTCAGCGGTACCTGGAATTGGTACGGTTGCTGGTGGAATAGTAGGTGGCGTTTCTGGAGCTGCTACTGGAGCTGCTGCATCTTGTTTCTAAATAATTATTAGGAGAATTGATATGGAAAATTCAATATTTTGGTCTAAAAAATTCATACCAGTTTATTACATTGTTGCATTTTTAAGCTTTGCTTTATTTAAGTTTTATATACAAACAGATAATTATTCAGTATATATTCTTATAATTTTAGTATTTGGCTTAGGTATTGCATCATGCATATATAATTTTAAAAAAGATAATAATCAACATTCTAACTAAAGTTGATTTAGGCGCTTATATTAATTTATAAGTGCTTTTATTTATACTGTGATAAATTTGACGAATAGAGTTAATCTCTTAAGTAGTTGAATTAGCTTCATCACATTTGTGTTTCTAACGATAATAAGTTGATTTTGAAATATCAAATAATTTTAATACTAGTTTAATTGAATATATTAAGTTCAATGCTTCAACGACTTGTATAATTATTTTGGCTCAACTTCCTTTCCAATTCCTTGTACTTTTTAAAACATCAATTTCAGCTTTTTTCCTCTGTTTTATATTCTTAACTTTTCTTCATTATTTAATTATCCAATATCCTTACCATATAAATATTGTTTACCAACTTGTTGGTAGTATCTATGGGTTTTATCATTTCCACCAAGTTTTCACTTGTGAACTTTTTCTAATGTTTAATGTTTCCATAATTTCGCTTGAACTGTAACCTTCATTTTCATTTCTAATGAGTAAGCAACTCCTTTCATAGAAAAAAACACCTCCGTATTTTTCATTTTAAATGAATTCAACAGAAGTGTTTTTATTTTATTCCCACAAATTATGTTCAGAGCAAAAAGCTATTTCAGGTTTTTTATGAATATTAATTAAAAACAATTGTCTTACTATTCGCAGTCACAATCACCTTATGAAGCACATGATATTCTACAGCTTGAGCTAACACACTTGATTCAACATGCCGACCAATTTTACGTAAATCTTGTACATTGTACCGATGATTAATTCGGATAACGTCTTGATCTATGATTGGACCTTCATCCAGGTCAGAAGTAACATAATGACTTGTTGCTCCAACTAATTTGACACCGCGTTCCCATGCTTGTTTATAAGGATTTGCCCCTATAAATGACGGTAGGAATGAGTGATGAATATTGATGATTTGATTTGGATAGTGACTGACAAAATGATCGGATAGTATTTGCATATATTTTGCTAACACGATGAGTTCAACTTGATGCTCAGAACAAACATCTAGTATTTTTCTTTCTACGATTTCTTTATCTTCGTTGCTCGGTATGTAATAAAAAGGGATATGAAGTGTTTCTGCGAATTGTCTATTGTTTTCGTGATTACTAACGATACACACAATTTCGGCAGGCAATTCATTTCTGTTAACACGTAATAAAATTTCGTTGAAAGCATGATCTTCCTTAGAAACAAAAAGTGCTATTTTTGTATGTTGTTGATTGTCAAAGAGTTTAAAATCTATTTGATGTGTTTGCAACGTTGTTTCTAAATCTTCTTTCAATGATGGTACATTTTCAAATTCTAATCTCAAATATAATTGACCTGTAGCATTTGGTGAATGGTCGTATTCTGTAAAATGATCTAAATGTAGAATATTAGAATGATATTGAGCAATTTTATTAGTAATTAATGAAGTAATACCGACTTTATCTGTACAAGTTGCAAGTAAAATATATTTCTCTGTCATCTTTTACACCTCAATTATTAAAGTAACCCTGATTATAATGAAAATTCTGAAAAAAGTAAATAAATGATCATTTTCAATTGTTTAAGGCAAAGTATATGCCAAAAAGTAAAAATTAAGATATAATAATGAATAGTGTTTTTATATCAAAAGAGTAATAAGTAAAAAATATAATCACATTTCATGCTTGTTATGCGCTTACAATAAAAGTGGTATAAGTGTTTAAGTTAATTATAGGATATAAGATTGATTATTTAGATAATTTCGCAAATAACAAAAAACAACGAAAATATCATTTCGCTCTTTTATTTTATCGCAAATTGTATTAAGATGTAATTTGTGTTTCAAGAAACGTGTATTATTGCAATTTCTTGTGTCCGGATAAAATATTCTTTTATGAAAGGTAGATTAAAGTAATGGATAGACAGAGTTTTACAGATTTAATTCAAACAAAATTTAAAATGGTGCGTATTGAAGCAGGTTACACGCAAGATACAATGGCACAAACGATTGGTCTTTCAAAAAAGACACTAGTACAAATTGAAAAAGAGAGAGTATTGCCCAACTGGACAACATGTGTGTCAATTTGTGCATTATTTAGAGATTCTGATGTTCTAAATAGTACTTTCGGTTGCGATCCGTTAGAAATGGTACAAACAATTTCACGTAACCATTGTGCGTATCCAAATCATTCTACAACTAGTGATATATATTGGAACACAGTTGATACTCGTAACGGCTATATTCTACAAAGCAATAAAGTAAGTGATATCTACCGTGTACTAAATCAGGAAACACAACCTATTTTTGGTACTTCTAAATTAAGAGAAGCTGAAACATATTTTGGTAGAGTTTCTAAAGAAGAATTAATGCACGTATAAATAAATGCATTTTGTGATAGAAGAATCATTATTTATAACATTAACTAATAAAGTTATAGCTTATATATTGAATGGTTTAGTCACTAAAGTTTAATTGAAATCGGTCATGAACAAATGAACTGAACTTAATAGGCAAGTTGATACAGTTTTTGACCTATGATAAAAAAGAATACATCATTGTAAGAGCGAACACGGGAAATCAAATGTTGATTGATTTCTAAATCGCTCTTTTTTTTTGAATTTATACTAATACAAATTGAATATACTCATAATTATTGCTGCCAAGCAATTTTGTTTTTAAAAAATAACAAATAGTATACACATTTTTTTGATATATGTTATACAATGTAAAAATGACTGATATGAATGTACCTTCAGTTTATAACAAATTTTATTTGAAGGAGAATTAACTATGCACGCTTTTTTAATAATTATAGCGATGATGATTATTGGAGCAATAATAGGTGGCGTCACAAATGTAATTGCTGTAAGAATGTTATTTCATCCGTTTAAAACTTACTATATTTTTAATAAACGTATTCCTTTTACACCTGGGTTAATACCTAAAAGAAGAGCAGAAATTGCAGATAAAATTGGACAAGTTATTGAAGAACACCTATTGACTGAAACATTAATTAAGTCAAAATTAAATGCACCTAAATCAAGAGAAGCAATCGAATCATTAATCTTAAAACAGATTCAAAAATTAAAAACAGACCATGTGACGATTCAATCGTTGACGAAAAGTTTCGATGTTGATGTTGTACAGGTTACTAATGATAAAATGTATTCGGTTATCAATAATAAATTAGAACAATATTATGCTGAATATAAAGAAACTCCTATAAAACAAATGATTCCTTCAGATATTGAAAAAAATATTGATGCAAAGGTAGATGGAGTACCTGAATTATTGTTTGAACGTGCACGCGTCTATCTTAAATCAGAAAAAGGCACTGCTGATATAGCATCAATGTTAGATACTTTCTTTAATGAGAAAGGTAAAATCGTAGGTTTGCTACAGATGTTTATGACTAGAGAAAGCATTGCAGATCGAATACAACATGAATTGATTAGATTAACAAATCATCCTAAAGCTAAAGCAATTGCAAAGCAGATTATTGAAAATGAATACGCAACATTTAAATCAAAAACGTTAGTAGAAATCATCAATGAAGATCAATTCGATTCGCTTAAGGTAACGGTTGCTGATTTACTTATGAACTATGCAAACATAGATAATATATCGAATCGACCACTGAAAGAAGTAATGCCAGAATTTATAACATTCTTAGAAACAAAAATTTCAAAACAACTTACAGAATTGATTATTGATAAAGGTTCTAAACATATTTCTCCAATCATGAAAAAAATCAACCTAAGACAAATGGTTGAAGAACAGATAAATTCATTTGATTTAGCATATATTGAACGCTTAATCATAGATATCGCAAATAAAGAGTTGAAATTAATTATGCTTTTAGGCTTTTTATTAGGCGGCATCATAGGTTTATTACAAGGTGTGATTGCAATTTTTGTATAACATATTAAATTATGTTATTGTAATATCGATGTGGTTATAACACATATACAAATAAAGGAGTGAAGCACAGTGGCAGTAAATTTATACGATCATGCAAATCAATTAGAACAAGCTTTAAGAGAAAGTGATGAATATCAAGCAATTCAAAAAGCTTATGCTAAAGTAAAAGAAAATGATGAATCAAAAGCACTTTTTGATGAATTCCGTGAAACACAATTAAACTTCCAACAAAAACAAATGCAAGGTGAAGAAATTGGTGAAGAGGAATTACAAAAAGCTCAAGAACAAGCACAAAAAATCGAAAATGATTCTAACATTTCAGAATTAATGGCTGCTGAGCAAAACATGAGCCAAGTATTCCAAGAAATTAATCAAATCATTGTTAAACCTTTAGATGAAATTTACGCTGACTAATTAATCAGAATGTTTATTTTTAAAAATAATCTAAAGTTTTTATAAAAAGTTAAAAATATTTAATGTGTTGCTATGTAAAAATTGATTTTTGAAATCAATACATGGCCACAACCATAATTGAAAGAAATATATGAACTTTTATTCAAGCATATGTATGATAAACTCAATATATTGAGAAGTGATATACAAAAGAATTGATTCCGATAAATGAGTTCTTTAATTGCTGGATAATAGTTCATTTTTTATTCAATGAACCATGGTTAATATTGAATTTCAAGCTGAGACATTTATTTATGTTTCAGCTTTTTTGTTTTATCGACTGTACAATAGTCGGTGTGGTAAAATAAAGAGATACAAGGTATTAGCATGTACATAGGTATTAGTAGAGTTTTTTAAATCTCAAAATAAATGCCTAGTTTTCATGCTTTTTATAAAAACCTTTAAATAAAGGAGAACTATAACTATATGGTTAAATTTATTCATTGTGCAGATTTACATTTAGATAGTCCATTTAAGTCTAGAAGCTACTTAAGTCAATCGATATTTGAAGATATGCAAAAAAGCGCATATGAAAGTTTTAAAAAAATCGTGGATTTAGCGTTAAATGAAGAAGTAGATTTTATGATTATAGCAGGGGATTTATTTGATAGTCATAATAGAACACTCCGTGCTGAAGTGTTCTTAAAAGAGCAATTTGAACGACTATCAAAAGAACAAATATTTGTTTATCTTTGTCATGGTAATCATGATCCGCTTTCTTCATCTATAGGTACTGAATGGCCAGAGAACGTTTCTGTTTTTTCTGAAAATGTAGAAACATATCAAACAATTACCAAAAATGGCGAAGAAATATATTTACACGGTTTCAGCTATCAAAATGAAGCGAGTTACGAAAATAAGCTTGATGCTTATCCATCAAGCCAAGGCCAAAAAGGTATCCATATAGGTATTTTACATGGTACATATAGCAAAACGAACACAAAAGACCGTTATACGGAATTTAGATTGGAAGATTTAAACAATAAACTTTATCATTATTGGGCACTTGGTCATATACACGAGCGACAACAACTAAGTGATATGCCTCAAATTCATTATCCTGGTAATATTCAAGGTCGTCATTTCAAAGAAACTGGAGAAAAAGGCTGCCTATTAATAGAGGGAGATGATTTACATCTAAATGCTAAATTTGTGCCAACCCAGTTTATTCGTTTTGAGAAAGCTGAAATAGATACAGACATGACTTCAAAACAAGGTTTGTTTGACGCAATACAAGACTTTAAATCACAAGTTAGAGCTCACGGTAAAGCAATTTATCAATTAGTAGTACATGTCAATTCAGACGAAATTATTTCTGATCAAGATTTAATGCAAGTACATGAAATGATTAGCGAATATGAAGAAAATGAGCATAATTTTGTGTTTATAGAAGATTTAAAAATAAAGAATAAAGATGATGATAAAACGACTCTTGTTAAAGAATTTTCACCAGATTTGATTGAAGATAATTCAGTTTATGAGCAAGCTATGAATGATTTATATCTTAATCCAAAAGCTTCCAAATACCTAGAAAATTATGATGATTTTGATCGTCGTGAATTAATTAAGCGAGCGGAATTATTATTAAAATCAGATATGAGGGGGGAATAAAATGAAGATTAAATCATTAGATATATATGGTTATGGTAGATTTATTCAAAGAACCATTCAATTTGATGAACATTTCACAGAAATATATGGAGAAAATGAGTCAGGAAAGTCTACGATACAGGCATTTATACATTCTATCCTATTCGGTTTTCCAACTAAGAAAGAAAATGAACCACGACTAGAACCACGTTTAGGTAATCAATATGGCGGAAAACTTACATTGATTCAAGATGATGGTTCTTTGATAGAAATTGAACGTATCAAAGGTGCAGCAACTGGAGACGTTAAAGTTTATCTACCAAACGGCGCCATCAAAGATGAAAGCTGGTTAAAAAAAGAACTTAATTTTATCTCAAAACGTACATACCAAGGTATATTTTCATTTGATGTATTAGGTCTACAAAATATTCATAAAAATATGGATGAAACGCAATTACAAAACTATTTACTTCAGGCTGGTGCATTAGGATCAACAGAATTTACTAGTATGCGTGAAATTTTGAATGATAAAAAAGAAATGTTGTATAAGAAAAATGGTAGAAATCCAATGATTAATCAACAACTTGAAGAATTGAAGTCATTAGAGCGTCAAATTCGAGAAGAAGAAGAAAAGCTATCCTCTTATAAACGCTTAGTAGATGATAAAGATAAAGCTGATCGACGATTAGAAAATTTGAAACAAAATTTAAATCAACTGTCTAAAATGCATGACCGTAAACAAAAAGAATTAGCTTTACATGAACAAACACAAGAGTGGAAAACGCTAGAAACCCAATTAAATATCGAACCTGTCACATTTCCTGAACAAGGTATTGATCGCTATGAATCTGCAAAAATTCAAACGCAAAATTTAAAAAGAGATATTGGTTTAAGAGAAGAGCGATTAGCACACTTGAAAAGTGAAAACGAAAAAATCAATGTCCCTAAGCAATCTGATTTAGATGCTTTTAACCATATACAGCAACAAGAAAATGAAATTAAACAAAAAGAATACGAATTAAAATCAGTTGAAAAAGAAATTCAAGATAAAGAACGTGAAAAATCAGGCTTAAAGTCTAATATTGGATGGCAAGATGTATACCATGAAGTAGACAGTTCAGAGGCAATGAAGAGTCACGTAAGTAATCAAATTAAAAATAAACAAGAACAGACTGCTTTTATTCAACAATTAGAACGCAATATTGAAGAAAATAAAATTGATAAAGAAACAAATCAAACTGAGATGGATGCATTAGAAAAAGATATTGTGTCTGATGAAAATTATGAAAAGAAAAAGCAATATAACAATCGTGTGTTTGAACTTCAAGAGAAGAATAATTTATATCAAAAAATGAAAGAAGCGTTTGATAAAGAACAACAAGAAAATGAACGCAAGCAGAATATTTTCCGATTTGCTTTGATTATATTAGCGGTTGTTGGTATTGGATTAACAATCTTTTCATTTATTTCTGCTAATTTAGTCTTTGGTATTGTATTTGCAATACTTTCTCTTATATTTATCGTAGGAATATTTTTAGTTAAATCAAAAGAGATTGGACATAGTGAAACATTTTCTAATGAAATTGAAGATTTGCAACACCAAATAAATGATTTAGAAGCTAATTATAATTTGGATTTTGATTTAGATGATCAAAATAGGATTCGCGAACAATTTCATAATGCTATTAAAACGAAAGAAGCTTTAGATAAAAAAGCAAATTATTTATCTTCTAATTTAGAAGCGGCTCAGCACCAATATTCAAAATCAGATAATGAGATTAACCAAATTAAAGATGAATTACATTTATCTGATAAAATTTCAGACGAACTCATTATTGATAGTATTGCGACGATGAATAAAATTAAGGATTATGACAATCATACGGTTGAATTGAACGATCAAAAAATTGAGTTACAACAAGCATTAAATACATTTTATGAACATGCCAAAGCAGTAACTCAAAATCAATTTACGACTTTTAACACGCTATCTTTATTTCATGATGTAAATCAATGGTTAAAAGAAGAAACAACGAATTTAGATAAATGGAATAGGAATCAAGAACAAATCGCTTTAATAGAAAGTGAATTATCACAGCTTAAACATCGTTTAAATGAGAATAGTAATGTGATTTCACAGTTATTTAACTTTGTAAGTGTAAATGATGAAGAATCATATTATTATCAACATGCACAATACCAAGCTTATCACCAACAATTAAATCGTTTTAATGATTTAACAAAATATCTGGAAAACCAAAATTATAATTACGAAGCTAGTTCCATGTTAAGCCAAAAAACATATGCACAATTATCTGAAGAAGATGAAGTGTTGGAAAGACAAGTAGATAATTATAATGACCAGTATTTAGAAATGCAATCAGAAGTCAGTGATTTAAACGCTAAAATCACGGATATGGAAACAGATAAGACACTAGCGGATTTACGTCATAAGTTCCATATTTTGAAAAATAGAGTGAACGATGAAGCGAAAGATTGGGCAAGTCTCAGCTACTTACAATCTTTAGTGGAAGGACATATTAAACAAATTAAAGACAAGCGTTTACCACAAGTGATAAATGAAGCGACAGAGATCTTTGCACATTTGACAAATGGAAATTATGTACAAGTTACTTATGCGAATGAAGATTTAATGGTAAAACAAGTGAATGGTCAAATGTACGAACCAATTGAATTAAGCCAGTCTACTAAAGAAATACTATATATCGCATTGCGTTTAAGTTTAATTAAAACATTAAAACCTTACTATCCATTCCCTGTAATTATTGATGATGCATTTGTACATTTTGATAAACATAGAAAAGAAACGATGATGAATTATCTAAGACAAATGCCTAATGATTATCAAATTTTATACTTTACATGTGTCAAGGATACAAGTGTGCCTTCAAAACAAATTATTACTTTGAATAAACCTGAGGAAGGCGGTAAATAATGAGAAATGTAGAAAAATTAAATCCTGGAGATTCAGTTGATCACTATTTCTTGATTCATAAAGCGACACAAGGTGTGACTGCTCAAGGGAAAGACTATATGACGATATATCTTCAAGATAAAAGTGGAGATATAGAAGCCAAATTATGGACTGCTACTAAGGAAGATATGCGCGTGCTAGAACCAGAAAAAATTGTACACGTAATTGGTGATGTTATAAATTATCGTGGGCGTAAACAGATGAAAATTAATAAAATTAAATTAGCTTCAGATGAAGCAGATTTAAACATACATGATTTCGTAGATGGCGCCCCGCTGACACCAGAAGAAATCAAAGAAGAAGTCTCTCATTATATTTTGGAAATTGAAAATGCAAATTTACAACGTATTACAAGACATTTATTGCGCAAATATCAAACGGAATTTTTTACATTCCCTGCAGCAAGTACACATCATCATAATTTTTCAAGTGGGTTAAGTTATCACGTATTAACAATGTTACGTGTCGCAAAATCTATTTGTGATATATATCCACTGTTAAACCGTAGCTTGTTATATAGTTCTATTATTTTACATGACCTTGGTAAAGTTAAAGAATTAAGTGGTCCTGTTGCAACAACATATACAGTTGAAGGCAATTTATTAGGTCACATTTCTATAGCAAGTGATGAAGTAGCAGATGCTGCTCGAGAATTAAAAATAGAAGGCGAAGAGGTATTATTACTACGTCATATGATATTAGCGCATCATGGAAAAATGGAATTTGGCTCTCCAAAACTACCACATATGAAAGAAGCGGAAATTTTATATTTCATCGATAATATTGATGCAAAAATGAATATGTTTGAAAAAGCATATAAAAAAACACCAAAAGGTCAATTTACTGAACGTATATTTGGACTTGAGGGTAGACAATTTTACAATCCAACATCATTGGATTAAACAAAAAATAATATACGTTAAAAAAATAAATTTTTAAAAAGGACTAATCCAATTTTGCATGGACTAATCCAATTTTGCATGGACTAGTCCTTTTTACATGTAAACTCATTCGGTTCAGACCGTGAAAAATTACATGTAATATATTGTAGTAGGGATGAGTCGCCAGTTTTTTATTCATGGGATAATTTGACTTAGGTGAGTAGTTTAAACATGTATTTATCATATGTTGAATATTAATACAAAAAAATAAAATACTATCGTATCAATTATGTACCTAATTAAGAAATATGAGTACGTTTCATTGAAAAAATAAGGCAAATGCTATCTATAATAGCATTTGCCTTATCTATGTTTTGAGATATGATTTTATTGTCCAGAGGTCATACCAGCTCCACCTTGTTGCATCGCTTGCTGTTGTTGTTGCTGCTGTTGTTGTTGTTTGATTTTATCTGGATCTAGAATGGAATCTTCGATAGCTTTTTTGATATCTCGATCTTTATAATCTACTTTGTATTCATCTAACAATTCTTTATAAGCATCTGTTAATAATTTAGGACTTTTTTGTACTTTTTGTTGGATTAATTGTGATTTTAGCTTACCTTTTTCTTTATCAAAGTCATTTTCTTTATCTGCTTTAATAATATGATAACCATAATCCGTTTTAACTACTTTTGAAACGTCGCCTTCTTTAAGTTTGAATAGTGCTTTTTCAAAATCTTTTTCCATTTGTCCTTTGATAACATAGCCTAAGCTACCATCTTTTTTAGCTGAAGATTTATCCATGGATTCTTTTTTGGCAATTTCTCCAAACTTATCAGGATTTTCTGATACTTGTTTTTGGATTTTTTCTGCTTTTGCCTTCGCATCTTTATCTGATAAACCTTCTTTGTCATCTTTATTCTCTTTAACTTTAATTAAGATATGTGAACCTTTTTTCGTAGATTCTTTGATTTCTTTATCAGAAATATCCACTTTATCATTTAGTAGTGCTTTTTGATAAGATTGTAATTTTTTCTGCTCTTTATAGTCACTAAGTGACATTTTTTGTTGTTTCAACATACTTTCAAATTGATCTTTACCACCATATTGCTTCTGTTCTTTCTCAACCTCTTTATCAATATCTTTAGTATCTATTTTATCTTTATACTTATCTGCTAACAATTTATTTAATAAAATTGAAAAAGACGTATTTGCAACTTGCTCATCGCCCATTTTATTCATTACATCTTCAACTTTAACATCGCCAGCTTTTGATGAAATGATTGTATCTTCTTTAGAATCTGTAGCACTATTACCACAAGCACCTAATAGTAATGCACTGGCAGTAACAGGAATTATAACTTTTTTAAATGTTTTCATGTTTGGGAACTCCTTTTGTAAGAATAACAACGTAAATATAACATATAAAGTCGTTTTCACCAATTAGAAACCCATATATACGACTATAGTTGTAAGCTTTTTATGTGGAAAGCGTGCATAAAAAAACTGCCAACAAAGTCGGAGACTTTGACGACAGTCTGAAAATCAAACAGTGCTGTTTGCTTAATCAAGTTCATTATTCCAATGTGGGGATACTTTATTTAAAATATTAATACCTGTTTGATGTTCTTCAACATAAGCGCCTTCATTTGAAAATAATATAATTTTTAAATAAAGAAAATCCATGACCGAATAGCCTAAATTTAAAGCAATTAAAAACATCAAATAATGACCATATTGCGGAATTAAAGTACTTATATAACCACAGATAATTGTAATAAATAAAGCAGGCGTGATTAAATCAAAACAAAAGTAATATTTATTAACTGGTGTATTTACATACACATTATAAAATGGCACAGGTTTACGTTTTACTAATTTATATTTTTTAAATGATTTACGATAGGGATAGAAAAATAATAAATGGATTAATTTATGCAATGGGTACAAAAGTACCACTAAAATTAAAAATATCAAAAAGTGATCATCTGTTAACTTGGTATTTGAAAAGAAGTATAATAGTTCGTATGCAATTAAAAATGTAATAATTGTAGTAGCAAAACTAAGGAAAGCAATTCTAGGTATGCCAAAACGAGCGTTAATATCTATTTGACGTGTACATAAATACATTACGCAATCATACTCCTTTTAAAATATATTGAATATACTTTCGTATTATCTAACGTATTACTACAATCGTCAAGTTTAACTTTATGCTAGTTTTAGAGTTTGAAAGATTATTTAGAAACACACTGGCTGAACATTATAGTTCTTGAGCAAAGAAACTTATGAGATTAAAAATTAGTTATGAATTAGTATTATTTCAAATGCTTAAAGAATCTATTATAAAAAATAAAAGAGTTATAACTCTTTTGAAAACTAAGTCATAACTCTTATTTAACCAAACTTATTATTTATCTTTTTCAAAGGCTTTTGAAATTTCTTCGCCACGATTTTGTAAATTCTCAATATGAGATTGCAAATTTTCAATATTAGGATCGATATCAGATTTGAAATCGCCAATCATCGTTTTTACTTCATCACCGATAGTGCTTCCAATTTCAGTACTTTCGGACTTGATTTGAGCAATGTAATTTACAATATCATTGACGTTTTGTTTTATTGTATTGATTTCTCTATCAAATTCAGATTCAGCACCTGTAGGCTTACGCGCTTCTGTCACGTATTGGTTTGAATTTTTCTTATCACGATTCATTAATGCAACACCAATTCCAGTTGCAACACCAGCACCAAGACCTAGTAATAATTGAGCTGTTTTCATAAAAATTCTCCTCATTTCTAAAATTTCTGAGTCATTAATAATTTTAATATACCCTAAATCATATCAGCTAAGCATAATTAATTAAATTGAGCTGCAATTTCTTGTGCAATTTTTTCCTTCTGATCATCGTCTATGCTTTCTTCATGTGTTTCCCATTTATAACCAAAACCATCTACTTCATTTTCATATCTTGGTAATAAGTGGAAATGTAAATGGAAGACAGATTGATCGGCAAATTCACCATTATTTTGTATAATATTTAGACCATCAGGGTTAAATGCATTTTTAATTGCGTTTGCTACTTTAGGTAAAGCAACACCTATATGTTTCATTGTTTCACTATCTGTTTCAAAGATATTTGCAGAGATTTTTTTAGGAACTAATAAAGTATGACCTTTAGTCACTTGAGAGATGTCTAAAAATGCATAAACATATTCATCTTCATATACTTTATAACTAGGAATCTCACCATTTATTATTTTACTAAAGATTGTTTCAGACATAAATCTTCACTCCTTGTCAGATATTTAATAACCATTATAGCATTACTGATTAATTTCCGTCATTTTTTGCAGTAACTTTATGAACAATGTTTGATTTTTGATACAATACTATTTGTGGAGGTGCCTTATGACAGTAAAAGTAGAGCATTTAACAGGTGGATATGGCAAAAGACCTGTGATTAAAGATATAAATTTTGAATTGAGAAAAGGAGAAATTGTTGGTTTGATAGGTTTGAATGGTGCTGGGAAGAGTACTACTATTAAACATATGTTAGGTTTATTAACGCCTATGGAAGGGCAGTTAACAATTTCAGATATTAATATCAAAAAAGACGTAGAAACTTATAGACGAAAATTATCATATATTCCAGAAGCACCAGTAATATACGATGAATTAACGTTACAAGAACATATTAACATGACTGCAATGGCGTATAATATTGATAAAGAAGAAGCTATGAAAAGAGCAAATCCATTATTAAAAACATTTAGGTTAGAAAATGAGTTAGATATATTTCCAAGTCATTTTTCTAAAGGTATGAAACAAAAAGTAATGATTATTTGTGCATTTATTGTAGATCCAGAACTATATATCATTGATGAACCATTTTTAGGTTTAGATCCTTTAGGTATTCAATCTATGCTTGATTTAATGGTTGAAAAAAAAGAAGAAAATAGAACTGTATTGATGAGTACACATATTTTGGCAACTGCTGAAAAATATTGTGACAGATTTTTAATAATGGACAAAGGTCAAATCGTGGCATTCGGTAATATAGATGAATTAAGAGAACAAACAGGGCTAAGTGGTAAAACTTTAGATGAAATCTATATACATGTTACTCAAGGTGGCCAGAACTCATGAGACATGAAGCTAAACAATTATTTGATTTAAGGAAACAAGAAATTACAAAGGAGAAAAGTTATTATAATAAGTTTATATTTAATGGTCATTTTTCCGTATTTCTTGTGATTTTATTAGGTGCATTTATTTTAGGCTATGGAGATTGGTTGAAATCAATACCTAAACATATTAATTATCCATTAATTGCTAGTATAATCACAGCCATTACTTCTATGTTCCCAATTAGGACTTTATTGAAAGATGCAGATAAATTATTTCTCTTGCCATTTGAAAAACATATGTTTGAATATATGAAAAAAAGTTTGATGTATAGTTATGTTACTAGATTACCTATACAAATATTATTAATTATTATATTATTTCCATTATTTTATGTGCTTAATAACAAAACGTTTGGATTTTATATTATCTTTGCTGGACTAGCAATTATATTCCCGCTCCTAGGTTTATTATTAAAATGGCAGTGGTATAAATTTCGACTTGAACGTTGGTCATTATTTAGTATTTTGTTTGTGATATTTACATCTGGTTATTATGTAGCCTTAGATCCTAAAAATATCTTAAGTATTTTTTCAGTTATTATACTTGTTGCTCTTACTCTGTTAATAAGATATTTAAACAAAGACTATTTGTTCCCATGGGAGCATATGATTAATACAGAACAACAACATCATATGAATTATTATAAATTTGTAAATATGTTTACGGATGTAAAACAACTAGAAGAGAAAGCAGTAAGGAGAAGTTATTTAGATCCGTTATTGTGGAAACCGAAACCTAAAAAATTTAATGACAACTATATGTATCTTTATTTATTTATTAGAAGTTTTGCTAGAGGTAAAGACGCATTTAATATTATATTACGCTTGATTATTATAGCTTTAGTTATGATGATATGGTTACATCAAGTCATCGTAATTTTATTAATTGGTAGCCTGTTTATGTATATTATTTTGTTACAAATGTCTCAATTTTATACACAACAAGCATATGGTTTATGGCCTCAAGTTTGGCCGGTATCTGATAGTAAAGTGATAAAAGGGTATGAACAATTTTTAAATAGATTAATGTGTTTTATAGGCGTGGTATTTATTGTTACTTTTGCTATTATTCTCCCACAATATAGTTTCTTTGGATTGATATTCTTTCTTGTAGGGTGGTTGACGATTAGAAATATAACTAAAAAACTAAAATATCAAGAAAGTTTGCTAACAGATTAAAAAATCGCTACTCAAGTTTTAGCTTAATGCTAATTTTGAGTAGCGATTTTTATTTAATAGTCATCAATTGGGAATAAATATCTTTCAAAATAACTAGAATGTTGACCACTAGAACCAAAGAATTGACTTAGTGCAAGTTTATCAAAGTTGTCTTGGAAGACAGTAGAGGCTTTGAAATCTTCATAGTCTGTACGACTATTAAAGCCAAAATAAATTTTGTATGTTAACCCTTGATTTGGTTTTAAAAAACGATAACTTCTGTAACCTGCAAATTGTTTAAAATCAGTTGTTACATTTTCTAATTTCTTTTCTAATTGATAAGCATGATCTTCTGATGTTGGTATGAAAATAACAGAATAGAAGTAATTTTCATCTAAATTCCCTTCAGATTTAATGATGTCATAAGCTAACGGATGTTTTAAAACAGTTTCACCTTCTGTTTCTTCTATAATGACTGAAGAGTCAGAAGCTGAAAATTGTAATAGATTATGTGTCGGATTATTTAGCTTAATTTGATTCAAATAACCAAATGTACCGTAAGATGCGTATATTTTCATAAATTTTCCCCCTTGAATTGTTTAAGAAACATTGGATAACTATTATAATTTACTATATATACTTCTAATATTTCAAATAAATGTAAAATAGACTTTAACAGTATTATAATTGATTTCTGATAGAAAACAATAGTCAAATAATTAAGATCATAAAGTGACACACTTTGTCATTTTTATGACATTTCTATACATTGAATACGGTAAATTAATGGATATGGTAATATTAATAAGAATGATTATAATGTAGGAGGATTACAAGGTGCATAATAAAAATAATACAATCCTAGATATGATTAAGGGCAAAGAAGTTAAACACACACCTGTGTGGTTTATGCGTCAAGCTGGTAGATCTCAGCCTGAATATAGAAAATTGAAAGAGCAATACTCTTTATTTGAAATTACACATCAACCAGAATTATGTGCATATGTAACACATTTACCAGTAGATAACTATAATACGGATGCCGCGGTTTTATATAAAGACATCATGACACCGTTGCAACCGATAGGCGTTGATGTTGAAATTAAGTCTGGGATAGGTCCAGTAATTCATAATCCGATTAAAACTATTCAAGATGTTGAAAAATTAGGGGAAATTGATCCAAAACGAGACGTTCCATATGTATTAGATACAATAAAATTGTTAACTGAAGAAAAATTAAATGTGCCATTGATAGGTTTTACAGGTGCTCCATTTACATTAGCAAGCTATATGATTGAAGGTGGTCCTTCTAAGAATTATAATTTTACAAAGGCGATGATGTATAGTGATGAAGCAACATGGTTCGCACTTATGGATCATTTAGTTGATATGTCCATCATTTATACGACTGCCCAAATAGAAGCTGGTGCAGAAATTATCCAAGTATTTGATTCTTGGGTTGGTGCATTAAACGTACATGATTATAGATATTATATAAAGCCAGCAATGAAAAAGTTGATTAATGGAATTAAAGCGAAACATGATGTGCCAGTTATTTTATTTGGTGTAGGTGCAAGTCATTTAGTACATGAATGGAATGATTTACCAATAGATGTATTAGGTTTAGATTGGAGACTATCTATTAAGGAAGCTAATGATTTAAATATAACTAAAACCTTACAAGGAAATTTAGATCCTTCTTTACTGTTAGCACCTTGGGAAGTTATAGAAGCAAGATTAAAACCTATTTTAGATCAAGGTTTAGCTCATGGTAAACATATATTTAATTTAGGTCATGGTGTTTTTCCACAAGTTAAACCTGAAACTTTAAAAAGAATTACTACATTTGTTCACGAATATACACAAAGATAGTTAGACATAAATATAGTGAGCAAGATTTACAATTAATTATGTCATCTACATCTAAAAAATTTAAATAAAAGGATGATTTTAAAATGGCAAAAACAGTAGGCTTATTAGTAATGGCTTATGGTACACCTTATAAAGAAAGTGATATAGAAGCTTATTACACAGATATTAGACATGGAAAAAAACCTACAGAAGCAGAATTACAAGATTTAAAAGATAGATATAAATTTATTGGTGGTTTATCACCGCTCGCAGGCACTACGAATCGACAAGCTGAGGCTTTATGTTCAGAGCTGAATAATCAGTATACAGATGTTAATTTCAAGTTATATATAGGCTTGAAACACATACATCCATTTATCGAAGATGCTGTAAAAGCTATGAACAAAGAAGGCATAGAAGAAGCGGTTACTGTAGTACTCGCACCACATTATTCTAGTTTTTCAGTGGGCTCTTATAACAAACGTGCACAAGAAGAAGCAGATAAATATGGTATTACTTTAAAACATGTTGAACATTATTACCAACAACCTAAATTTATCCAATATTGGACTGAAAAGGTAAATGAAACTTTAGAGCAAATACCAAAAGAGGAACATGATGAGACAGTTTTAGTTGTATCAGCACACAGTTTACCCAAAGGTCTTATAGAAAAAAATAACGACCCATATCCAAACGAATTGCATGATACTGCTGAATTATTAAAAGCTAAATCAAACATCGCTCATGTAGCTGAAGGATGGCAATCGGAAGGTAATACAGGTACACCTTGGTTAGGACCTGATGTTCAAGATTTAACAAGAAATTTATACGAAAAATATAATTATAAAAACTTTATTTATACACCTGTAGGCTTTGTATGTGAACATTTGGAAGTACTATACGATAATGATTACGAATGTAAAATAATTTGTGATGAATTAGGAGTTAATTACTTCCGTCCAGCAATGCCTAATACAGATCCACTATTTATTGGTGCAATCGTTGATGAAATAAAAAATGTTTATTAAAGGAAGCGTGAATTACATTGACTAAGCGTATCGCAATTATTGGGGCAGGCATCACTGGTCTATCTAGTGCTTATTTTATAAAATCTAAACGACCTGATATCGATGTCACAATTTATGAATCTTCTAATAGAGTAGGCGGGAAAATTCAAACATACCGAAATGAAGGTTATACCATTGAATTAGGTCCAGAATCCTATTTAGGACGCAAACAAATTATGACAGATATAGCCAAAGACATAGGGCTTGAAGATCAACTCATTACTAATAAAACTGGGCAATCGTATATATATGCCAAAAACAAGCTCTATCCGATTCCTGGAGGTTCCATATTAGGAATACCGACTGACATCAAACCATTTCTAAAAACCAAATTAATTTCTCCGTTGGGTAAATTAAGAGCTGGAATGGATTTGTTTAAAAAAACAGTAGACATGAATAGCGATATGTCGGTAGGTAAGTTTTTTAGAACACGATTAGGTGACGAAGTGTTAGAAAATCTAATAGAACCATTGATGGGTGGTATTTATGGTACAAATATCGATGAGCTCAGTTTAATGAGTACTTTTCCTGAATTTAAAGAGAGAGAAGAACAATTTGGAAGCCTTATTAAAGGAATGCGATATGAGAAAGCTCAAAGAATCAAACAACGTGAACTTTATCCAGGTGCACCTAAGGGACAATTTAAACAGTTTAGACATGGATTGAGTTCATTTATAGAACATTTAAAAGACGATTTGGAAGCAAAAGGTGTTAATATTAAGTATCAAACCGCTGTTCGCGATATTACTGCTTCACAGAAAAAATATGAAATAAAAACAGACAACGAAAAGCATATTTATGATAGTGTTTTAGTTACAACGCCACATCAAAAATTCTTACAATGGTTTGGTAATGATCCTGCTTTCGATTATTTTAAAAACATGAATTCTACTACAGTAGCAACAGTTGTACTTGCATTTGACGAAACAAATATTATCAATAACTATGATGGCACAGGATTCGTTATTGCTCGTACAAGTGATACCAATATTACAGCTTGTACATGGACAAGTAAGAAATGGCCATTTACAACACCTGAAGGTAAAGTGTTAATTAGAGCTTATGTTGGTAAACCAGGTGATACTGTAGTTGACGATCACACAGACGAAGAAATCGTGAAAATCGTAAAAAAAGATTTGAGTAAAATGATGACCTTTAAAGGTGCACCTGATTTCAGTATTGTAAATCGTTTGCCAAAAAGTATGCCGCAATATCAAGTAGGACATATTGAACAAATTAAAGCGATACAATCACATATTAGAAATAATTATCCTAAATTACGTATTACCGGTGCATCATTTGAAGCTGTAGGGTTACCTGATTGCATAAAACAAGGTAAAGATGCAGTGGAAGAGATTTTAAATGAAATTTAAATAAATAATAAAAAGTCATTTTCTACTTGAGAATTTTTAATTATTGTAGAAATGGCTTTTTTTATTAAGATGAAAATTACAATACATGTGAAATATATGAGATACTTTAATAGTAATATTTGTAAAGTGGGGGACTGATTTATGACAGATATAGTAATAGTACACTCAAAGTTAGGTGATTCAACGAATCACTGGTATGAATGGTTATCAAATAATCTTACCTTGGAAGGTTATATAGTTACACTTTTTAATATTCCTGAAGAACAAAATAGTGATATACGTAAATGGATTAATGTTATGAATGAACAAATTCATATCCGTAAACAAGATACTTATTTTGTAACTCATGGTTTTGGTACAATTGCATCACTTGAATTTATCCAAAGTAAAAACTTAAGCAATATAGAAGGCTTATTTAGTATTTCAGGGTTTAAAGAGGATGCACAAGAGATTGATGAGTCGTTAAAATTAGATGATAAAATAATCGACTATGATAAAGTTAAAGAAAAAGTGAATGAATTTTATGGTTTGTGTGCAAAAGATGATAAACATGTTTCTTACAAAGAAACAAAGCGTTTAATGGACGCGTTAGATGGCAAGTGTAAAGTCACTGATTTTGGAGGACACTTCATGGAAGATGACGGTTTCACTACATTTACAAACTTGCAAAGTAAAATGATGGGTATTATGAGTAAATAGATTGGATAGTGATAAACATCGCGCATAGAGCAAGAAAAATAATTTCCATATTTTAATTATAAAGTGAATAACTCTTTATAGCTTGCCAACAATTCTGGTGAATAAACTTCGGCAAGCTATAAAAATAAATAAATTTGTGTCATTTCTCAACTAAAATTATAATATTATAGTTATATTCCGTTTTTACACAAAATACTTTAGTGAAAGCATTGACGAAAGTAATAAAAGTTTATATACTAAATAAGTATTCAGAAATGAGGTGGGCTTAACCACCAATTATGACATTTAATTTTTAATTAACAATTAATTATTTGTAAATTAATTTTAAAATAATGTTGATTTTGTAATGACATTATGGTATATTTGTTAGGTAGGCGTCATTAATAATATTAACGCGGGATGGAGCAGTTCGGTAGCTCGTCGGGCTCATAACCCGAAGGTCGGTGGTTCGAATCCGCCTCCCGCAATTACATAATTTGGTCTCGTAGTGTAGCGGTTAACACGCCTGCCTGTCACGCAGGAGATCGCGGGTTCGATTCCCGTCGAGACCGCCATTATGATTTTATCATTAGGGTTCAGTAGCTCAGTTGGTAGAGCAATGGATTGAAGCTCCATGTGTCGGCAGTTCGACTCTGTCCTGAACCATTTTATTTTTGGCGGTTGTGGCGAAGTGGTTAACGCATCGGATTGTGGTTCCGACATTCGTGGGTTCGATTCCCATCAACCGCCCCATAATCGTTAACAAGCGGGTGTAGTTTAATGGCAAAACCTCAGCCTTCCAAGCTGATGTTGTGGGTTCGATTCCCATCACCCGCTCCATTCAAATTAATCCACAGTAGCTCAGTGGTAGAGCTATCGGCTGTTAACCGATCGGTCGTAGGTTCGAGTCCTACCTGTGGAGCCATGGCCCCGTGGTCAAGCGGTTAAGACACCGCCCTTTCACGGCGGTAACACGGGTTCGAGTCCCGTCGGGGTCATACAAACAGAAGTGAAATATCGCTTCTGTTTTTTTAATTCTATATTGGAGAGTTGTCCGAGTTGGCCGAAGGAGCACGCCTGGAAAGTGTGTAGGCGCCACAAGCGTCTCGAGGGTTCGAATCCCTCACTCTCCGTTAATTACATAATTTGAGTTTTTCTAAAACACCGTAACCTTTGATATATTAGGGTTACGGTGTTTTTATTTTGCATAGGCTACTAATATTTTGGCCATTTCATGGTCAAGATGACCACAAAAAATACAATACTACGCCACTAACCAAAGCGTTGACCAATAAATGCTGTATTACATGTGGCGCAAGGCCTTCTAGTATTATTATTTTGTTATTGATAGATTATAAATCGTTGTTTAGCCACGTTCTTTTTTCAAAAAGGGGAGTGCCGTTTCTTTATTAGATGATTAATGATACCAAGTATTATGGTTTATCAATTTTAATTGCAATGTCTTCTAATTTATCTTTTACTTCTTTTAGAGTATGGCTCTCTGAAAAAGTGAAATGAAACGGGGTATTTTTGTTTGTTTTTGCATATATTGTTATTAAGTCATAATATAAGCCTTGCTCAATTTCGTATTTAATAAATTTCATTTTATTTTAACTCCTTCATCATATATAAAATTAAAAACGCTTACTTTTCCTTTTCATTTAACAAGATTTAAGTAAACGAAGAGTGAGGGATTCGAACCCACAATGGATGATTGCAATAAGATATTGAAAAGTGCTTTCGTAGAGAAAGTTATGTTTAAGCATTTGTTATTATCTGAAAATGAATTCGTTTTCATTATCATATCATCATAATTTGTGGTATACAATATAAATTATCACAATTTTATACATGATTTGATATCAATTAGTGTGAATATTAGTTTTGTATTATCAGTAGGTTACAAAACACGAATTTTTGGCTTCTCATAGTCATGCACTTATTCAATTTTTAAGATTTTGCTTTTTTGTATATAGCTCAATTTTATGTTTTGTTATTTTTTTGCTTATACGATAAAATAAGTTACTTTTTCGTTAACTTTTGTTTATGCTTTAAGTACACTACTAAGTATTTATTTGAATTTATAAATTTTAATAGCTTATAATTCGTTCACTACAATTTAGGTTAAACACACAAGAAGATGCATCAACACTGTTAAAACAGAGTAAAAACGTTATAATAGTCAATGAGATGGAGGAATGACAGATTGGAATTTTGGTTGAAAACACAAGCAAAACAAAATGGAGATAAAATATTTATTGATGATGGTACCAATAAAATCACCTTTGCTTCAATGTATTACGAGGCAAGTCGATTAGCTTATCAAATAAAACAATTGAAAAAAAAACGTATAGGTATATATATAGAAAATCAAATTGAATCTATTACTTTGATTAATGCGTTGTGGCTAGCAGGTGTAGAAATAGTGATGCTAAACACGCGTTTAACCAAAGAAGAAATGCAAAATCAGTTATACTCTATTGAAACCGATACAGTTATTACTACTAACAATTTAATGTTACAAGATATAGCCATAATTGACTTTAATGAATTAAAAAAAGAGGTTTCTGACAACACGTATGAGGCTATATTCAATTTGGATCGAATTGCTTCAATTATGTTTACATCTGGAACAACTGGACCACAAAAAGCAGTTCCTCAAACATTTAGCAATCATTATGCAAGTGCAGTTGGCTGTAAAGAAAGTTTAGGATTTGATCAAGACACAAAATGGTTATCTGTGTTACCTATTTATCATATATCTGGTTTAAGTGTCATACTAAGAGCGCTTATGGAAGGTTTTACAGTACGTATTGCAGCGAAGTTCAATTCACAAGTAATTCTTGAAATAATCCAAAAAGAATTACCGACACATGTGTCATTGGTTCCGCAAACTTTAAAATGGTTAATTGATGAAGGTTTGGATCAACCATTTAATATACAAAAGATATTGTTGGGTGGGTCTAAACTTTCTAGTACATTAATTGAAAATGCTTTGAAATCAGAATTGCCGATTTATAATTCATTCGGAATGACTGAAACATGCTCTCAATTTTTAACAGCATCACCAAATATGTTAGCTAAGCGATATGATACTGTCGGAAAACCAAGTGAAAATGTTTTTGTTAAAATAAAAGACCCTAACGATCAAGGACATGGAGAACTGCTTATCAAGGGTGAAAATGTTATGAATGGGTATCTATATCCTGAGAATTTAATGGATACTTTTGAAAACGGCTATTTTAAAACGGGAGATATTGCAGAAATTGATGAAGATGGTTATGTAATGATTTATGACAGACGAAAAGATTTAATCATTAGCGGTGGCGAAAATATATATCCATATCAAATAGAATCTGTGGCAAAACTTCATGCATCAATTATTGATGCAATGTGTATTGGGGAACATGACAGTACATGGGGAGAAGTACCTTATTTATATTATGTTTCAAAAACAGAATTATCAAATGAAGAATTATTGGCACATTTTAAAACGCATATAGCGAAGTATAAAATCCCCAAATATTTTAAACATGTAACAGAATTACCTTATACATCAACAGGTAAATTGCAACGAAAACATTTAAGAAATTAGGCGTGAGCAATTATGAAATTGAGCGAAATGAAACTTTATATTTGTAATAATTATTTTAAGCATGCAATCGTTACTCCTAAAGTAAAAATGGACAAGCGTAAAGCACTTTTTGTTGAGTTTATAACTGATAAACATATACATTATTTTGGAGAGTGTAACGCTTTTGAAACAGATTGGTATGCAGATGAAACGATAGAAGTAGTTTATGACCAAGCAATAAAGTGGTTTGAAACATTTAAAAACCATGAGTTTGAACGCTTTTCGGATGTACAAAATGCACTTCAATGTTTGGAGATATATCCTGCTACACGAAGTATGATTGTGATGGCCTGTTATCAGGCTTTTTACGAATTAGAAACGTTTAATGTACCCTATGGTGCAACAGTTAGTGGTCTAACATATAAGCATATTTTCAACTTAAAAGTCACACAACCACATCGCATAAAAATAAAATGGTCTGAAAATATTTTAGAAGATGTAAAACAATTGAAGAGATTGCCATTTAAACCTCAGATCGTCATTGACGCTAATGAATCGGTTAAAAATAGTGAAGTTGAGAAAGTTATGCTCCTTTCAAGCAGCGATATACTTTATTTAGAAGAACCTTTTAAAGATATAGAAAAAGTAAATGATTTTAAAGATTCTGAATTACCTCCTATAGCTATTGATGAGAAGGCAGTATCATTGAAAGCAATTTTATATTATGTTGAAAATTATAAAATTGATGTTGTGGTATTAAAACCATTCAGACTAGGTGGCATTGATAAAGTCTTGGAAATAATTGAAATATTAGAACAAAAACATGTGAAATTTGTCATTGGTGGTATGTATGAATATGGATTAAGTCGTTATTTTACAGCTTTATTAGCACGGTATGCTACTTATCCAAGCGATATTACACCACACGGATTTTATTTTGAAAATGATATTGTAGCGCATTCGGGCATATTAAAAAGAGGCTCAATTTATTTTGAACCTCCTTTTGTAAACAAGTTTAATTTAACTCAGATTAATTAATGTTTATGCTTTTTATCTTTTTTTAAAGGTACTGGATCAAATCCACCTTTATGGAGTGGATGACATTTTGAAATACGTTTAACACCTAACCAAGTACCTTTGATGGGTCCGAAAACTTCTATGGCTTCTCTAGTATATTCAGAACAAGTGGGGTAAAAACGACAAGTAGCCGGGGTCATAGGAGAAATGAAATGTTGATATATATAGATAAGTCCTAGAAAGATTTTTTTCATAAAATTTTGCCTCCAACAATTTACATAGCAATGATAGTTTAACATATATAAAGGGAGTTTGATGTTTGTGAAGTTTAAAGATAAAGAAAATGATGATGTCTATTTATCATTTAAGGATGAAAATGACATCCCAGATGGTGATCATGTCTTGGTTATTCCTATATATCAAGGACAATTGCTTTTCACCAAACATAAATTAAGGGGCATAGAATTTCCAGGAGGCAAAAGAGAAGAAGGAGAATCGAGTGAACAAGCGTGTGAAAGGGAATTGTTTGAAGAAACAGGGGCGCTTATAAATATTAAAGACAAACATTATATTGCTCAATATTGTGTTAATCGTCAAAATGGTATACCGTTCACAAAAGATGTTTTTATGGTTAAAGTAGATCGATTACAAACAAAAAATGATTATTTAGAAACTGACGGACCATTAATTTTCAATAGTATTTCAGACATTGCAGAAGAACGTAAAAGTTATTTATTGAAGGATACTGCAATCTTACAATGTTTAGAGAGAGTGATCGAGCTTGGATTTTATGCATAAAAAAAGAATGCCTATAGAAGTACCTGACCATATTTTTGAAGAAGTCACTTATAAAGTAGATGGCATTAATGTTAGAGGTTTATTAATGCAACCACATAAAAGTGTAAAGCGAATTGTTGTATATTTGCGAGGTGGTAAAGGGCAAGTCGGTAAAGTAAGAGCAGGGCGACTAATGCAATTTTCAGATGCGCAAACACTTGTATTTGGGCCGTATTATAGAGGTAACAATGGTAGTGAAGGCAAAGATGAATTTTATGGTAGAGATTTAAATGATGTTACGGTTGCTATTCGAATATTAAATACACTTTATCCAGAAGCTTATATTCATATGATAGGCTTTTCTAGAGGTGGATTACAGGGGTTACTTACATTTCAGGATTTGCCTATAGCTAGTTATATTATTTGGGGTGGTGTGTCCGATATTCGTCTCATGTACGAGGAAAGAATAGATTTAAGAGGTATGTTGAGAAGGATGGTTGGACATCCAAAGAAAAAAGAAAAAGCATATAAGCAAAGAGATGCGTTAATTAATATACATGCCGATAGTCCTCCAATACTTATAGTACATGGAGGGAAAGATAAACAAGTTGGGATTCACCAAGCCTATTATTTGGAAACACAATTGAAACATATTGGCACAACTTATCAAACATTTTATCAAATGGATGAAGGCCATGTACCAAGGCCATTTGCGATGAAAAAAGCATTATCTACAGTTAAACAATGGATGGTAAAAGTGGAAAAAAATAAAACAGTCACTAATAAAGCACATGGACCACAATTGTAATGTGGTCCATGTGCTTTATTTAGTATTTTATTTAAAATCCG
This sequence comes from Staphylococcus sp. GDY8P198P, assembly GCF_017891615.1. Taxonomy (NCBI): domain Bacteria; kingdom Bacillati; phylum Bacillota; class Bacilli; order Caryophanales; family Staphylococcaceae; genus Staphylococcus; species Staphylococcus sp. GDY8P198P. The sequence continues at coordinate 147,223 of NZ_JAESJQ010000016.1, read as the reverse complement.
CCGTTTTGTGCTAAATCAGAAACTTCATCGCCAAATTTTTCGAAATTATGTTTAAATCTGTCTTTTAAATCTTGCGCTTGTTCTCTATATGCCTCTGGCTTACTCCAAGCATTTATAGGATTTAGTAATGTTTGAGGTACATCATCAACTTCCACTGGTATATTTAATCCAAACATGTCATCTTGAATATACTCTGTATCTCTTAACTGACCAGTAATTGCCAGATTAACCATTTGTCTCGTATAATTTAAGCTAATACGGCGTCCTGTGCCATATTTACCACCAGTCCAACCGGTATTTACTAAGTATACATCTACATCGTGTTTATCTATTAAGTTGCCTAGCAAGTCTGCATAAACTTTTGCGTGTAATGGTAAGAAAGGTGAACCGAAACATGTTGAGAAAGATGGTTCAGGTTCAGTTATACCTCTTTCTGTTCCTGCAAGTTTAGCTGTGAATCCACTTAAAAAGTGATACATTGCTTGATCTTTGCTGAGTTTTGAGATAGGTGGTAACACACCAAAAGCGTCAGCAGTTAAGAAAATAATCGTATTTGGATGTGCTGCTTTGGAAGGTGTAACGATATTATCTATATGATTGATTGGATAAGCGGCTCTCGTATTTTCAGTATAATAGTTATCATCAAAGTCGACATCGCCTTCTTCATCTACAACAACATTTTCTAAAATCGTACCGTATTTAATTGCTTCATAAATTTGAGGTTCCTTTTTGTAAGAAAGGTTGATTGCTTTTGCGTAACAGCCACCTTCGATATTAAAAATACCATTTTCATTCCATCCGTGTTCATCATCACCAATTAACTTTCGAGTTGAATCTGCTGAAAGCGTGGTTTTACCTGTTCCAGAAAGTCCAAAGAATAGAGCTACGTCACCTTTTTCACCAACGTTTGCGGAGCAGTGCATACTCATAATATTATCTTTAGGTAGTAAGTAGTTCATTACGGAGAAGATACCTTTTTTCATTTCACCAGCGTATTCTGTTCCACCGATTAAAATGACCTTGTGTTTAAATGAAGTAATAATAAATGTTTCTGAATTTGTACCATCTTTACTTGGATCAGCTTTAAAATATGGTGCCGATACAATAGTAAAGTCAGATTTGATTTCTTCTGCTTCTTCTTTTGTTTCAGGACGAATAAACATATTTTGTGCGAATAGATTATGCCAAGCCAATTCATTTACAACTGTTAGTTTAAGTTGTGAATCTTGATCACTACCGGCATATCCTTTAAATACATATAATTCATCTTTTTCATTTAGATAATTTAATACCTTATCATATAACTTTAAAAATGTGTCCTCTTCAATAGGTTGATTGATATTTCCCCAATCAATGTCATCTCTGTATGATGGTTCATTAACAATAAACTTATCTTTCGGTGAACGACCAGTGTATTTACCTGTTTTAGCGTTAATTGCACCTAGTTCGGTTAATTCTCCTTCATTGTTATTAAGAATTTTCTTATACAACTGTGTTGTGGATTGTTGAAATAATGAAGACTTCTTGTCCAAAATATTTTGGACTTTTTTTGTGTAAGTGTATGTATCTACCGCCATACTAAATCCCTCCAACGCTATTAAATTAATGTAAGCCTTTACAATTACAGAGTATAACACATATGATTGATTAGTCCACACCATTTTTAAAGGAAATTAAATAAATATCAAATTGACATTACTACTTAGTTTCGGTACTATAGTGATTAACGGATTCTCTTATCCTGAGTGGCGGAGGGACATGGACCCAATGAAGCCCAGCAACCTCTTCTTACAATGAAGAAAGGTGCCAAACCGTTTGCGGACAAATAGCGTCTGAACGATAAGAGCGAATGGACGTATAAGGGCCTTCTCTCTATTCATATAGTGAAGAAGGCTTTTTTTAATGAGCTCAATCAAAGAGAATTTTCGTAATCAAAGACAAAGGAGCAAGTTAATTTATGACTTATAATAGAAGATTATTTACTTCAGAATCGGTTACAGAAGGGCACCCAGATAAAATCGCTGACCAAGTGTCTGATGCAATTTTAGATGAAATTTTGAAAGACGATCCTAATGCGCGGGTTGCTTGTGAAACAACGGTAACTACAGGTATGGCATTAATTTCCGGAGAGATTTCTACTGCTACTTATGTAGATATACCTAAAGTTGTAAGAGAAACAATTAAAAATATCGGGTATACACGTGCGAAATATGGATATGATAGCCAAACGATGGCTATATTAACAGCAATTGATGAGCAATCACCTGATATTGCACAAGGTGTCGATAATGCTTTAGAATATCGTGACAATTTATCAGAAGAGGAAATTGAAGCAACTGGTGCTGGTGACCAAGGTTTAATGTTTGGTTATGCGACGAATGAAACGGATACATATATGCCGTTACCAATATTTTTATCGCATCAATTAGCAAAACGATTATCAGATGTGCGAAAAGATAATATTTTAAAATATTTGCGCCCAGATGGAAAAGTTCAAGTAACAGTGGAATATGATGAGCAAGATAAACCACATCGTATAGATACAATTGTCGTTTCAGCTCAACATGCAGAAGATACTACTTTAGAACAAATTCAAGCTGATATCAAAGAACATGTTATATATCCAACAGTACCTGAAGGATTAATCGATGATAATACAAGATTTTATATTAATCCGACTGGACGATTTGTAATCGGTGGACCTCAAGGTGATGTTGGTTTAACAGGTCGTAAGATTATCGTAGATACATACGGTGGCTATGCACGTCATGGAGGAGGTTGTTTTAGCGGGAAAGATCCTACAAAAGTAGATCGCTCAGCTACTTATGCTGCTCGTTACGTAGCCAAAAATATTGTTGCTGCTGATTTAGCTGATAAATGTGAAGTTCAACTCGCTTATGCAATTGGTGTAGCGGAACCAGTTTCGATTGCGATAGATACTTTTGGAACAGGAAAGGTAAGTGAAACAGAACTAGTAGAGGCTGTTAGAGAACACTTTGATTTAAGACCAGCAGGCATTATTAAAATGTTAGATTTAAAACATCCAATTTATAAACAAACGGCTGCGTATGGCCACTTTGGACGAACAGATATACTGTTACCATGGGAAAAATTAGATAAAGTTAATTTATTAAAAGATAGCGTAGAAATATAAGCGCGAAGTATTTATTTTTTAACTTTACTATCGAATGATGAGCTCATATCTATTATAATTAAGTTACTGAACACATAAAGGAGCGTTGTTGTTATGAATTCATTTGGCCCGATAGAAATAGGTTTAATCGTGGCAATAGTCGTAGCAGTTATTTGTTTAATCCTATTTTTAGTTGCTTTGAAAAGTAAGAAAAAAGCACAGCAAACCATCGAGGAGCAATATAAATCAAGAGAACAAAAACTTAGCGATGAACATGATGAAGAGTTAGAAAAAGAAAGAATTGAAAATAAAAAGCAAGTTACTAAACAAAAAGAGGACTACGAAGCTACAGTAAATGCGAAAGATCAAGAAATAGATGCATTGAAACTTTTCTCTAAAAATAAAAGTGAGTACGTAACGGATATGAGATTAATTGGTATTCGTGAGCGTCTAGTTAATGAGAAACGCATTCGACCAGAAGATATGCATATCATGGCAAATATTTTCTTACCTAAAAATAACTTCAGTGATATACGTCGTATAAGTCATTTAGTACTTACGCGTACAGGACTATATCTCATTGATTCTCAGTTGTTAAAAGGTCATGTGTTTAATGGCATTAATGCTAACCAATTCAAAGAACAACCGATGATGGAACAAGTGTTTGACACGTTAAACCTTGATAAACAAACGGCACAAACATTAGTAATGGATCAAAATGATGATAAAGATTCTTTATCATTTGTGAATTATACAAATTATTTAAATGAAATTGAAAAACTAGCTGGTGAATTACAAACAGAGTTAAACTTGAAGTTCACACCGACATCAATCCTATATTTCAACCCTAAAGATGAAGGTGCTGTGACTATTTCAAATTATGCACAAAGTACCAATTCTAAAGTGTTAGTTGGACCAGAACAACTTGATGAATACTTTAATAAGTTTGTTTTTCATGGTCGTATCCAGTACAATGTTGAAGATTTACAACGTGTGATGGATGAAATTGAAACATTTAACTAATAAAGTATCAAGAATATAAATCTAGATACAATAGGCTCATAAATGAATTTTTTGAAAATTTATTTATGGGCTTTTTTTTATATCAAAATTTCATACGTATTAGCTTGTATTTCTTTAACACAAGCTTCAATTTATCGTGTTTCAGTTTTACTTGCGTAACAGTAGTAGTGTATCCAATACACTATTTATTAATGTTATTCTAATTATGTACAACACCATTGAGGCAAGAATCTTAGAATAAATGTGCTTAAACTAAATTTTTAAGGTGTTTTTGTTTAAGTAAAGTGATTAAAGATATTTTAGTCTTTTAAGTCTATATTTTTTAAGTTTTAGTCGAAAATTAATGACATAAATAACTATTTTAAACAAATTATTTAAAATTTAGGCATTTTAATTTAATAGTTTGCCAATTTTGATTATTATTATAGTTAGTTTAATAGTAAAGGGGAGCTCAAATTTGGAATTTGTAACTTTTTATAATGGTAATGAAATGCCTATCATAGGTTTAGGTACTTTCCGAGTTGAAAATAATGATGAATGTAAGAAGGCAGTTAAACATGCAATTGAAAATGGATATAGACATATTGATACTGCAATGATATACGAAAATGAAGAAATGGTTGGACAGGGTATTGCAGAAGGATTAGCTTCTACAGGTTTAGATAGAAGCGATCTTTTTATTACATCTAAATTATGGCTCGATGATTACGGTCGTAATAATGTAGCTGAAGCTTATGAGACTAGTTTAAGTAAACTTGGATTAGATTATTTAGATTTATATTTAATGCATTGGCCAGGTCTAGATGAAGCATTAATGATAGATACTTGGCAAGGTATGGAAGATTTGTATAAAAATGATAAAGTTAAAAATATTGGTGTTAGTAATTTCAATGCAGAACATTTAGAAGCATTATTAGCTCAAGTTTCGATTAAGCCTGTAATTAATCAAGTTGAATTTCATCCTTATCTCACTCAGTCAGAATTGAGAAGATATTTAGAAGTTCAGAATATACATGCAGAATCATGGTCACCATTAATGAATGCACAGATTTTAGAAGATGATACAGTTAAGGCGATAGCATCAGAAATTAATAAAACACCTGCACAAGTTATAATTAGATGGAATATTGAACATGATGTAGTGGTGATACCTAAATCTGTCACACCAACTAGAATTGAAGAAAATTTAAATGTATTTGATTTTGAGTTAACTAAAGCACACATAGAGCGATTAGATAGTTTAAACGAAGATAAAAGAATAGGCCCAAATCCTTCAGAATATAGTGGCCATTAAAATCAGAAATAAAATATTGAAAAAGACCGTAAGTATAGTGGTTTATAACTATATCTACGGTCTTTTGTTATGTAAGTATGTGAGTTAAATCATTAAATATCCTAATAAACATGCGACGAAGGACACTACATATTGTAAAATTGAATAAACAATAAAGTGAAATACGTGCTTGTTTACTGTTAACATTTGAACTAACTCTGATGACAAAGTTGAAAAAGTTGTTAGTCCACCTAGAACGCCAACAATTAAAAATGCGTTAATCCAAGAAATATTTAAAGTAAGTCCCATGAGCAAACCAATCAAAAAACTACCTAAAATATTTACGACAGGTGTTGCAATAGGTAATGTACTATCAATTTTATTGTTAAAGAAGTTAGTAACAACAGCACGAATAACTGCGCCTATTCCGCCACCTAACATAACTAAAAATATTTGACTCATGATAAACGTTCCCCCATTTTAACTCCGATATAACAAACCCATATACCTATGATGTAACTGAGTAAAGCATAGGTTATGAACATTACATATGCTTGTTGTTGTAATATGCCGACAAGCTCGAATTGAAACGTTGAAAAAGTGGTAAGCGCACCAAGAAACCCAGAAGTCATTCCTTTTTTAAGTAGTGGACTGTTTCTAAAATACTGTATCGCTAAGGAACCTAACAAGCCCATTAAAAATGCACCTATAATATTTGCAATAAACGTGCCAGATGGAAATCCATCAGTAGTATTTAAAAAAGATAATAGATAACGAATGAATGCACCAAGGGCACCGCCAATAAAAATATATAAATATTGCACGATGATTTCTTCCTTTCAAAAAAATAAACTACAAAAGTAGTATAACTTTTGTAGTAAAAATTAGAAAATAATACCAAATGTTGAAAGAGAAGCTATAATATGAATTGCGATCACAATTAATATGATATAAGGTAAAATTTTACTAACTGGTCGAATCCAGCCTGAATCTTCATGTAAATGCTTAATAGATTTATCAGAAAAGATAATAGCAATTATTAAAATAATAGCATTGATAATACTACAAACAAAAATAAGTTTAATCATTGAATTAAAGTGCATATTTAATAGAGGGTTTCTAGTATTAAAATAAAAGCTAATAATAATTAAAATGCATGATAAATAAAAATAAAGTTTTGAACGTGCCATAATAACCTCCTAATGCAATTCATTATGTAATAATACCATAAATTAACTTAAATTTAACTAAATTTACAATAAGAAAAAAATTTAATGAATAATAATATAGCTTATAAGGCCTGTCTATAGTGAATCTAGAGAAATTATCAATTATTGTATTTTTAATAAGCCATCATCTATAAGCAGAAAAATAGAATTTATGAAATAAAGGTGGTATAAATAAAGTGTATGGTTTAAACCGTTATAAAAATAATTCTTTATAGAATTATTTATTTTAGTCAGGAGGAATTAGTAATGGCAAATTTAAATGTTGAAGTGTTTGCAGATGGTGCAGATATTGAAGAAATGAAAGCTGCTTATAAAAATAAACAAGTAGATGGGTTTACTACAAACCCAAGTTTAATGGCAAAAGCAGGTGTAACAGATTATAAAGCATTTGCTGAAGAAGCTGTGCGTGAAATTCCTGATGCTTCAATTTCATTTGAAGTATTTGCAGATGATTTAGAAACAATGGAAAAAGAAGCAGAAATTTTAAAACAATATGGAGATAATGTTTTTGTTAAAATTCCAATTGTAAACACTAAAGGCGAATCAACTATTTCTCTAATTAAAAAATTATCAGCAAACAATGTTCGTTTAAACATTACTGCTGTTTATACATTAGATCAAGTTAAAGAAATTACTGACGCTGTAACTGAAGGTGTGCCAACTTATGTTTCTGTATTTGCTGGACGTATTGCAGATACAGGTGTAGACCCAATTCCATTGATGAAAGAAGCGGTTGAGGTTACACACAGTAAAAAAGGTGTGAAATTATTATGGGCAAGTTGTCGTGAAGTCATCAACGTTATCCAAGCTGATGAAATTGGTGCTGATATTATTACATGTCCTGCAGATGTAGTTAAAAAAGTGAATAATAATTTAGGACGTGACGTTAACGAATTATCAGTAGATACAGTCAAAGGCTTTGCGAAAGACATCCAAAGTTCTGGACTTTCTATTTTATAATCGTAAGCTCAGTAAGTTCATTTCTGGGTTAATGCTAATCTAAGAGAAAAACACTTTCGTAGAATTCATCGCTTAATGAATTGATACGGAAGTGTTTTAATTTTTATCAACATTGCTGACACACTGTAAAATTTAAAGTCCGGTTGTTGAAATAATGACGATGAGTGCACAGAAAAGTTGTATTAAATAATACATTGTTGAGTTGATTTGAGTTAATTGAGTTTTCTGGTCACAATGGAAACAAAAATTATTGGATAGTCCACTTAGATTAAGAAAATGTAATTTGATTAAAAAAATTTTATAATTTCATTGAAACCATGAGATAAATAACTTATCCTTTATAATGATAGTATAAGTGTTATACATTTAAGGAGAAACTTTAATGAAGGCAAATATTTTTAAACAGAAAGTTAAAAAGCATTTATGGTTTTTAAATAAAAAAGAAAAACATCAACTAGACCAAGTATTAACAAATGTCTTGGATAAACACCATGAAGAAGAACTCAATCGACCGATTGCGTTTTCCAATCAATTTTTGAAAAATTATATCTTTGAAGAAAAAGTAGTGTCATCAACGTATTTCTTCATGTTATTAATTAGTATTTTATTTACATATATTATTTTATTAGGATTATTCTTATTTGCTTTATTGACAAGTTTGTCATCAGTCCAATTTTTTATTAAACCAGAAGTTGATTTATCTAGTGTTATAGTTATATTGACACTTATTGGTGCAGTATTATTATTGATAATTAGTCTGTATTTAATTAAGGTAGTAACAGGTTATTTTACGAAAAAACTATTAGAATATAAACACAATAGGGCATTATGATGCGTTAAATTAAAAGGTGAGAAAGTGTAATACTTTCTTGCCATTTTTTATATACAAAAGTGTAGGGAGCATCAACGATGATGAATGTAGCATTTTCAAAATAAATCGTTGTTTGATCATTATTTGATTTAATGCCAACAATCGCATTTGCATTAATGTAGTATTGCAAGGGCGCACGCCTCGCTTTAAGAGGAAATAAAGTGATTTGTGGAGTAATAAATATGGGGACCATCTTTCTTATTTTTAAAATTTGTTTAGCCTGTTTTGTTTGATAAGAAAGAGATAAGCCATAGGTTTCAAGTAGATAAGTAATTGTAGGCATTATTGAAGTAGGATAGTGAAATTGATGTGTGGTATATTGTCCTATTGTTATGATTTCATTTCCAGCAACTGATTTTAAGTATAATAATTTTGTAAACTGTGTCATTTTCCAACTCCTATTTTTGATTTAGTCCATAATATTTAATGTATTTTACTTGAACCTTTTTTCGATAATTTTTTATTGTAGAAATAGAGCAGTTTAACATCGAAGCAATCTCAAATTGTTTATAACCAAGCAATTTTAATCTAAGCCAGTTTTTTTCGTTAGTAGTTAATAGTTGTAAAAACTGTTCATACATGAGTTGATAGTTACTATGATCAATCACATTAATTTGCTGTTCTATTAAATATTGAGAATGTATTGTGATTTCTGTTTGTTTTTGACTGCGAAACAAATCAATCAAATAGAAATTTAAACGAAAGAATAGAAATTGTTGTAGCGTTGTAGAATGATGTGGTGAATATTTCTGTGTTAATTCCCACATTTTGATAGTGAGTAATTGAGTATATTCTTCTCGATTATATTCAATACGGTATTTTTTTAATAACACAAAAATAATATGTTTGAATTGAAAATAAGTTTGTTCGAAAGACATGCTGTAGCTCCAATGTTATATATATAACTTTGATTTCCGGATGAAATCATTTTATTTTAAATTATAGTAATTTTCATTTGCTAAATAATGATAATAGGTGTTAAATAGAGTTAATAAGATAGATAAAATTTAAGTTTTATAACATCAACGCGTATTCAACTTAAAGATATAACACTTTAGAGTTTTAGTATTATCTTCGGACAACAAATCAGGAGGTTTATATGGATTACGCACATTTAAATTTAGAACATTTTTTTGCAAGACATGATGATTTAGATATGATTAAAGATAAATCAGATTTTGTTATGATAAATAATCTAACAAAAGAAATGATGTACCGTGATGGTGAAATTGAAGGAACAATTGATTTAAATCGTTATTATTATAAAAACAGATCTCAAGCAGTAAGCTTTGTAATGATGGAATATAATAAAAGTCAAGAGTAATGAAATTAAAATTTCATTACTTTTTTTATGAATATGTAACAACAAACATATTAAATTGTACGTTAAACTATTTAGTGTTAGAATTTAAATTTAGATAGTCTCTTATAATATATTTGTATAAATAGAGAACTTAATATTCTTATTATTACCTATGAGGTGTGGACATGACGAAGCATAAGAAAGGCTCAATACTATCGATTATTGGCTTATTGGTAGTGTTAGTGATAGCTGTTATCGTTGTATTTTCAATGATTTCAGATCAAATCTTTTTTAAAAAAGTTAATCAACAAGAAAAAGTAGAACAGCTCAATATTTCTTTAAATAAAGCATCAAAAAAACAAATCGATAATTATACTAGCCAACAAATTTCAAATAAAAATAATGATTCGTGGAGAGATGCATCTTCAACAGAGATTAAAGCAGCGATGGATAGTAAAGAATTTATCGAAAGTGATACGCAAAAATACCAATTTTTAGAATTAGATAAATATCAAGGTATTGATGAAAATAGAATAAAAAGGATGTTAATTGATAATCCAATATTATTAGAACATTCAGATGATTTCATAAAAGCAGCGAAAGAAAAGCATGTAAACGAAGTATACTTAATATCACATGCATTACTTGAAACAGGCTCAGCTAAAAGTGAGTTATCTAGTGGTGTTGAAATTGATGGTAAGAAATATTATAACTTTTTTGGAGTTGGCGCACTAGATGAAGATCCAGTGAAAACCGGTGCCGAATATGCTAAAAAACACGGTTGGGATACGCCAGAAAAAGCAATTACTGGTGGCGCTAATTTTATACATGAACATTTTTTATCAAATAAAGATCAGAACACATTGTATAGCATGCGCTGGAATCCTAAAAATCCTGGTGAACATCAATATGCTACAGATATTAAATGGGCTGAAAGTAACGCAAGTCTAATGTCAAACTTTTATAAAGATATGAAAACAGAAGGTAAATATTATAAATATTTTGTATATAAAGATGACAATAAACATAAAAATGAATAATTAAAGATTAATTTTGTTATTCAAACAAATGAAGGACTAATCCGTTGAAAAATGGATTAGTCCTTTTTGAATGCTTTAATTATTGATTTAGATATTGGATTAATAGCGTAGTATATTTTAAAAATATATAAGTATACTTACGCACAATGTGAATGCATTATTCATTGAGGACATAGACCACTAGAGTGCTTAACATTATTTTGCTTTGTTTTTCTGTCCAAATAATATAAAAAGTAAGATCGTCGATAATATGACTTTTAAAATGAATTTCATTTAATCACTTCCTTAACTATGTAACTATAATAACATTAATTGATTAATATCACATAAAAAGCAATGTTTAAATTTAGTCTTCATCTTCGAAATAATTATGTTTTTCTAAAAATCTTTTGGCTACAATTGCTGGTTCTTTACCCTCTCCATCTGCTTCATAGTTGAGCTTTTGCATTTGTTCAGTACTAATTTTACCATTTAACTTAGCAATGGTTTTTTTAATTTGTGGATTTTTTTGTAGTAATTCATTTGGTGCAACGGCGCTAGCATCATATGGTGGGAAAAAGTTTTTATCATCTTTAAGTACAACTAAATCATATGCTGCAATTCTTCCATCTGTTGTGTAACCAAGTGCAACATCAAGTTTGTTATTTTTTAATGCGTCATAAACAAGTCCAATTTGCATAGGTTTTAAATCATTAAATCCAAACCCATAATGTTCACGGAATGGTGCATAACCATCGCCGCCTCGCTTAATCCATGTAGTATCCGTACCAACTCTAACTTTGTCTTTTACTTTTTTTAAATCTGAAACAGTATGTAAATCATATTTTTTTGCGGTTTCTTTAGTAACCATAAAAGCAAAAGTATTTTCAAATCCATAAGAGTCGAAAAACGTTTGGTTAAATTTTTGGTTAAATAATTTTTGAGTAACAGACATTGCTTTTTTAGTATCTGTAATGGGTTGTTGTTCTAAAGCTCCAACCAAATCAGTGCCAGTATAGCGAGTGCTTGATATATCAGCATCTCCACGGAGCAATGCATTATGCTGAATTGTAGCTGAACCTAAATTGTTAATAATGGAGCCAGTAGTTTTCCCTTTTGTATCATGTTCAATTAAATCTTTGAGCATATAAGCCATGATTTGAGATTCACTCGTAGCTAAAGCAGAAATTTTAACTGAGTTTTTAGATTGACCGCCACCTAAACCAGGTAAATCACAACTTGCTAATAAAAGTGAACTTGCAATCAATAAATAGATTATTCTTTTAAAAAATTTCATATTTTAACCCCTTATATGTTTTAGAAATATTTTTTGATACAACATTTTTATATTAACATATTTATTAATTTTGTATAATGGTGACATAATCCATTAATATGTAATATTAATTCGATACTTGATATACTAAGTATAAATTAATTAAAGTAAGGATGAGTGAAATGCGTTTAGCTATCATTGGTATGGGCACTGCAGGTGTTAGTTTGTTGAAAGAATTGGTAAAATATAAGGAATTCAAACAAATGGAAGTAGACGTTTATGATAATCCTAAAAATATGGGACAAGGCGTGCCGTTTCAAAATGACAGCGACCAATTATTAATCAATTTGCCCGCAAGTCAAATGTCCTTAAATTTGAATAATGAACGGGAATTTTATGAATGGTATCAAGAACAATCCATATTTAAATTTTCTAACCCAGAGTATCTACCTAGATTTATTTTTGGACATTATATGAAAGACTATTTGGAAACTTATCATAATCGCTATAATAATATTCATATGATCAAAGAAGAGGTTTTGGAAGTGTTTATAGAATCTAATATTGGTGATACGCATGTTAAATATGTTGTTTGTACTTCTGAAAATCTAGAGAAACGCCGACGTTATGATATCGTATTTTTAACGATTGGTACGATGTCTTATCATGACCCATATCATTTAAAAGGAACACCAGGTTACATAAAAACACCTTACCCAACATATGACACATTAAATGAGGTTGATAGTACTGATAGAATTGCTATCATTGGAACAGGACTAGCAAGTTTAGATGTAATTCGATTTGTAACGGCACATCATCCAAATTTACCTATTACTGTGACGAGTCGTAAAGGTCATTTACCTAGTGTTAGGGGAGATATGCCAGAAATTCAATTTAAATATCTTACACCAGAAAATTTTAATGAAATCAAAAAAGAATATTTTGGGAATGTACCTTTGGAGGAAGCATTAGCATTATTTAAAAAGGACTGTGAATATTATGATATTCCAGTAGAGAAATTAGTCCACAGAAGACAAGGTGATCCAATTTTAGATTTAACATATGATTTACAACATGCCGATGAGCTAGGGAAATTTCAAAGTATTTTAGAATTAACAAAAGAAAATCTTAATTGGATTTGGAATAGTTTCAGTAGACAGGATCAGAAGATATTTTTAGAAAAATACCAATCTATATTAAAAGAAAATTCAAATCCAATGCCCCCACGTACAGCAAAACTAATTATCGACCATATTGAAAATGGGCAAATTGAAATCAAAAAAGGGTTGGAAGATGTAAAACATGACGGACAGCAGTTTTGTTTTAAATATGAGGATGATTTTAAAGCGATCGATAAATTTGATATTGTTATTAATGCTACTGGTTCAAAATCACATTTATCAGATTTAGATCAAGATGATCAACTAATTCTAAATTTAGAAAATAGACAAGTTGTCCAAGCACACCCACTTGGTGGTATTCAAATCATTCCAGAAACAAATCAAATTATAAGTCCGCGTTACGGTACTTTACAGAACATGTTTGCTTTAGGCCAAGTTACAAATGGGATTAACCAATCACGTAACGGCGTTATGATGATAGTAAAACAAGCCGTTAGTGTAGTAGAAAAATTATTAAACACTAAGCATGATTAATTTTGTAGTGTAGCATTCAAACGAACATTGCTTACATAATTAAGCCGTAAGTGAAATATGTTTTTAAGTGAATATAAATATGCATACATTATGAAGTAAGACTATCGATTTTATATAGCTGGATAAGCGGTTATTTTTATAATTCAAACTAAAAACGAAATCATTTAAATTGTTTTAACGGTTAATTATTTAGGAAATCATTTGGAAAAATATATTTTAAAAATGGTTTTGTAAAAATTGCTTATAAGCATTGCTAATCAAAGGATATAAGAAAGTGGTTGTTTATAAATAAAGCCGACTTAGATAATATGAATTGTTTTTTGTATAAATATATAGTACGATAACGATGTAACTTTCATAAAGTTACTTTGACTCAATCATCAATTACAATTTCATAAATATTCTTTCGGGGCAGGGTGAAATTCCCAACCGGCAGTAAATTAAGCCTGCGACCTGCATTTGTTTTTGACAAGTGTGGCTGATCTAGTGAAATTCTAGAGCCGACAGTATAGTCTGGATGGGAGAAAGAATGAAGTATAACAAAAAAAGCACTTTTTTAGTGTTTATTTAACATACATTTTTCTGAAAATTGGAGAAGTGTATTCAAATTTAAGTAATTTATGTTATATCTAAATACATCCCACACCTGAAATCAATTTCAGGTGTTTTTTTATTATTAAGAGGTGATTATATGAGTCAATATTTAAACTATGCAATCCAATTGGCACAAATGGTTGATGGCCAGACAGGTGTAAATCCGCCAGTAGGTGCAGTTGTAGTAAATCAAGGTAGAATCGTTGGCATCGGTGCACATTTACGAAAAGGTGATAAACATGCTGAAGTGCAAGCTTTAGATATGGCTAAAGAAGCTGCAAATGGAGCAACAATTTATATATCTTTAGAACCTTGCTCACATTACGGTTCAACACCACCATGTGTAAACAAAATTATTGAATTTGGTATTTCAAAAGTTGTTTATGCTGTTAAAGATACGACATTATCGACTAAAGGTGACGATATTTTGCACAATGCTGGAATAAAAGTTGAGTTTCATCATAAGCCAGAGGCTGAAGCATTGTATAAAGACTTTTTTATTACTAAACGACAAGGCGTCCCTGAAGTTACTGTAAAAGTTTCTTGTAGTTTAGATGGTAAACAAGCTACTGATCATGGTGAAAGTAAATGGATTACTAACAAAACTGTTAAACAAGATGTATTTATGCTCAGACATAAACATGATGCAGTTATCACTGGTACTGGTACTTTAAATGCAGACAATCCGCAATATACTACAAGGATTGAAGAAGGTAAGCAACCGATACGTGTGATACTTTCAAAATCTGGCCAGGTAGATTTTACCTTAGACATATTTAAACAACCGGTGACACCAATATGGATTTTTACAGAAAATAAAAATTTAAAAAGTGAAGATACAAATATAGAAATTATATATTGTTCGAATTGCACGATTGAAAATATTTTAAAACAGTTATATCAATATGGGATTGGAAGTGCTTTGGTTGAAGCAGGCCCTACGATTACTTCAGAATTTCTTCAATCTAACTATACGAATGAACTCATCTTATATTATGCCCCGAAAATAATAGGTGGTTCTGGTGATTATCAATTTTTCAAAACAGAAAATGTCTTTAATTTATCAGACGTACCTCAATTTGAAATTGTAAATTCCAAAATGCTTGAGCAAAATATTAAATTAGAATTGCGAAAGAAGTGAATAACTATGTTTACTGGTATTGTCGAAGAAATAGGCACTATAAAAAAAGTTGCAACACAACAATCCGTTGTTAATTTAACAATTGATTGTAAGACAATTTTATCTGACATGCATATTGGTGATTCTATTAGTGTAAACGGTGTATGTTTAACTGTAATACAATTTGATAATCAGTCATTTTCAGTCCAAGTAATTAAAGGCACTGAGAATAAAACCTATCTGAATCAATTAAATCAAGCTACTGAGGTAAATTTAGAACGAGCAATGAGTGGTACGGGAAGATTTGGTGGCCATTTTGTACTCGGCCACACAGATGAAGTAGCTAGAATCACTAAAATACAAAACTCAGATAATTCTAAAATTGTAACTATTAAACCATCTACTTCTATTATAAATCAAATGGTACAACAAGGTTCAATTACTGTAGATGGTGTAAGTTTGACAGTGTTTCAATTAAGAGATACAGAATTTGATATTCATCTTATACCAGAAACAAGAAGATCAACTATTTTAAATCAAAAACGTGTGGGTGATCCTGTACATATTGAGACAGACATGTTGTTTAAATATGTGGAAAAAATAGTTGGCAATAGCGAAAAAGGTTTAAGTTTAGAAAAACTAAGCGCTTTTGGATTCTAGGAGGGGTAAAATGCAATTAGACAGTATAGAATTAGCACTTGAATCACTTAAAGAAGGTAAAAGTATCATTGTAGTAGATGATGAAAATAGAGAAAATGAAGGCGATTTAGTAGCAGTTACAGAATGGATGTATGATAATACAGTTAATTTTATGGCTAAATATGGTAGAGGGTTAATTTGTGCGCCTATTAGTAAAAAAATAGCTGAAGATTTAGAACTTCATTCAATGGTTAATCATAATTCAGATGTTTATGGTACTCAATTTACTGTAAGTATCGATCATGTTAAAACAACAACAGGTATCAGTGCTGATGAAAGAATGCTCACTGCGAAGGCGTTAATCGATAATAGTACAACAGCAGAAGATTTTAATAAGCCAGGCCATCTATTTCCATTAATAGCTCAAGATGATGGTGTGTTGGCTAGACGTGGTCATACTGAAGCCTCTGTCGACTTAGCTAATCTAACTGGCGCAAAACCTGCAGCACTCATTTGTGAAATAATGAATGATGATGGCACAATGGCAAAAGGTGACGATTTAGAAGCATTTAAAAGTAAACATAATTTGGTAATGATATCTATCGAAGATTTAGAAAAATATAGAAAGCAATCTGTTTCGTCTATTGAAGCTAAAGCGAAAATAAAGATGCCTACTGAATTTGGCGATTTTGACATGTATGGTTTTAGAACGAATGATAACGAGGAAATTGTAGCAATCGCGAATGGTGAAATTAATGAAACAGAGAATGTACGCATACATTCTGCTTGTTTAACTGGAGATATATTCCATAGTCAAAGATGTGATTGCGGTGAACAGCTTGCTGCATCTATGGAATATATTAATGAACATGGAGGCGTTATCCTTTATTTGCCACAAGAAGGTAGAGGAATCGGCTTAATTAATAAATTAAGAGCCTATGAATTGATAGAACAAGGTTATGATACTGTTACAGCAAATATTGCGCTCGGTTTTGATGAAGACTTAAGAGAGTATCGATATGCTGCAGAAATTTTAAAATATTTAGGTATCAAACGTGTAAATTTATTAAGTAATAATCCTAAAAAATTTGGAAGTTTAGAAAATTACGGTATTGATATCGCTAAAAGAATTGAATTAGTGATACCTACAAATCAATATAACCAAGCGTATATGCAAACAAAAAAAGAGAAAATGGGTCATTTAATATAGGAGGAAAAAACATGAATTTTGAAGGTAAATTAATAGGATCAGATTTAAAAGTAGCGATTGTAGTAAGTAGATTTAACGATTTCATTACGAATCGTTTGTTAGACGGTGCTAAAGATACCTTAGTTAGACATGAAGTACCAGCAGAAAATATTGATGTTGCATATGTTCCTGGTGCTTTTGAAATTCCATTAGTAGCTAAAAAATTAGCTCAAAAAAGTGATTATGATGCAGTAATTACTTTAGGATGTGTGATAAGAGGTTCAACGTCACATTATGATTATGTATGTAATGAAGTTGCAAAGGGTGTTTCAAAAGCGAATGATGTTTCGGATACACCAGTTATTTTTGGAATTTTAACTACTGAGAATATCGAGCAAGCTGTAGAACGTGCAGGTACAAAAGCAGGCAACAAAGGTTCTGAAGCAGCGGTAAGTGCTATAGAAATGGCGAATTTATTGAAAGAAATTTAATGTTTGCAGTAGTTATAGAAATAGTACAATTTAAAATTTTAAAAATATGACGTAGTATGAAATATAATTATTTATGCTCAAAATAAGAGAGCTTACCTCTACGGGTGAGCTCTCTTTTAGCTTAATATTTCATGTTTTTGTTCTTGCATGCCTGTGGATATGATTTACTTAGTACGTGTTTGTAATCTTTCATTCACAGTCTTGGAGTTACATTTCATTAATCTAAAATAATGTTTAAAACGATTTTAATTACATACTTTTTAATTTGAAAGTTTGCTAATTTTTTAATTTTTTGTATAACAATGCACTAATTGCTCCAATAGTTGATAATGCTCCAACTACTATCCCAGCTTTTTTCAACACTTCAGGTTTCATAAGTTCTAAAAACATCAGATTTAAATTTTGAGGACGCTCTGCTAATCTTCTCATAAAATAACTAAACCAATCATCACCGTATGGCACATAGATACAGAAATGATTGCCTTCTCGCGCTAATGATTCTGCTAATTCTGAGCGGAAACCATATAACATTTGAAATTCATAGCTATCCTTTTCAATATTGTTGTCTTTAATGAATTGTTTAATATGTGTGATGATAGCATCATCATGTGTAGCAATAGAAGTGACATTTTTCGCATTTAACAGTCGCTTTTTAATTAAGCGTATGTAATTATCGTCAATTTCTTCTTTAGTTTGATAAGCGATGTTTTCATTTTCTTTGTATGCACCTTTAACCATACGTAATCGTAATTCTGGATATTTATCAACGAGTGCATCTGCTTTATATAAATATCCTTGTATAACAGTTCCCACATTTTTAAATTCGCCTTTTAATCGGTCTAAAACTTGAGTAATATCAAATAAGCTATCATATTTTTCAGTGTCTATATTAATATGCATATTACCAAATTCGTTAGCTTTAAGTAATATTTCACGTAAATTGCGATAAGCAAGATCAAGGTCAAATTCAGAACCTAATTGGCTGATTTTAATAGACATGTGACCATCTAAATTATGATTGTAGATAGCATACATCACTTCTAATATTTGATCTTTTGATTGTATTGCTTCACCTTCATTTAAAACAAATTCACCGAGACAATCTACTGTGACAGTAATTCCTTTGTTATTTAAACGTTCAATTGTGTCAACTAATTCTGGAATAGTATTCCCTGCGACTACTTTTCTAGCGCCGAACATAGGTCCTATTTCCTTAGCTGTTTTATTTAAAAAAGGATTGTTAGATAATCCTATAAAAAAATTTTTCACAATTGGCATATTAATTCCTCCCATTCTGCTAATAGCTGTTCTTTCAATAATAGTGTAGCATGAATCGAATAGTAATGAAACCGTTTACAATAAAATTTATTACACTAAATATTATATACTACACGATAACATTGACTCACGCTTTAGATACGACATTTAATGATAAAGTTGAAGTAACATATAACGGTAAGATTTATACGTTAAAAATGGAAAAAGTACATCATATTTTGATACAATGTAGTTATTGAAATTATTGTAGAAGGGGAAGTATGGAATATGTGGAAATGGGAAACAGAAAATGAAGCAAAGGGCGTCATTGTAATTGCCCATAACATGCTCGAACATACAGGTAGGTATGCATATGTTATAACAATGCTACGTAGAAATGGTTATCATGTAATCATGGGTGATTTGCCTGGTCAA
The DNA here is from genome assembly GCF_017891615.1 of Staphylococcus sp. GDY8P198P. Taxonomy (NCBI): domain Bacteria; kingdom Bacillati; phylum Bacillota; class Bacilli; order Caryophanales; family Staphylococcaceae; genus Staphylococcus; species Staphylococcus sp. GDY8P198P. Next base: position 127,753 of record NZ_JAESJQ010000016.1, on the reverse strand, counting down.
GGTCAAACGACGCGTGCGAATAAAGGACAAATATCAAACTTTGAAGTATATCATGAGCATGTCCTTGAGTGGATTAGAATAGCTAATGAGTATAAACTGCCGACTTATGTTTTAGGTGTGGGCCTTGGTGGGCTTATCATTTTAAATTTACTTGAAAAAGTGGATGTGCCTATTGAAGGAATAATGTTGATTTCTCCATTGTTAGAATTTAAGAAAAGTAATAAAACTAGAAAAGATAAAATTGTATCGAATGTCGGGAAATTAACAAAAGATACAAGGTTTAAAATAGGTATTACGATTGAAGATTTAACACGAAATGAAGAAGTTATTGAAGAAGCAAAAGAGGATCAACTGATGCTGCAGAAAGTTACTTATCATTGGTATAAACAAGTCATAGAAATCATGAAAGAGACCGTTACACATTTAAAAGATATTAAACCACTTCCTTTATTATTAATGTATGGACTTGAAGATAAAGTTTCAGATATTTCTACGATGTATTTAATTAAAGAAAAAATTGCAACAGAAGAACTGTATTTTAAAGCCTGGAAAGGATTAAATCATGAAATACATAATGAACCTGAAAGAGATGAAGTAATGCGCTATATTCTAGCATTTCTTAATAATAGTGCCAGTAACATTGGTTTTATTGTACATGATGAAAATGAACCGTCATAATTCGTTTAATAAATGATGAATATCATTTTATGGAAACAAGTAAGTTAACTTAAATCCAATTCATTCCAATTATGACTAAATAATTGCTTATAAAAAGAGTGTATAAATGTGATCTAACGTTGATTTTATTCACACTCTTTTTATTATTAAGAAATAATGTGAAAAAAATCACAATAAATATTGATTTTTAAAATAATAATTGTTATATTTATATTGTGAAAAAAATCACATTTAATTTTAGAAATATTTACTTTGAAATAAAAGGAGCGATTTAACATGAAATTTGAAAAAGGGAATAAAGTAGTTTTAATAGGTGATGGAGCAGTTGGATCAAGTTATGCATTTGCATTAGTTGCACAAGGCTTAGCTGATGAATTAGTAATTATTGATTTAGATGAAGCGAAAGTTAAAGGCGATGTTGCAGATTTAAATCATAGTGCACCATATGGTGATTCACCTGTTAAAGTAAAAGCTGGTAATTATGAAGATTGTGGTAATGCTGATTTAATTGTTATTACTGCAGGAGCTGCGCAAAAGCCAGGTGAAACTAGATTAGATTTAGTAGAAAAAAACACAAAAATATTTAAAGACATTGTCACAAAAATTATGAACACAGGATTTAATGGTATTTTTCTTATAGCAACTAATCCAGTAGATGTATTATCATATGTAACACAAAAAGTTTCAGGCTTACCGAAATCACAAGTTATTGGATCTGGTACGATACTAGATACTGCACGATTTAAATTTGAACTAGCACAAGAATTTGGTGTGTCACCTTGGAGTGTGGACGCACAAATTATTGGTGAACATGGCGATTCTGAATTAGCAGTATGGTCACAAGCTAATATTGCTGGTCAACCAATATACCATGCATTGAAAGATAACCCTGATAAACAACATAGAATAGATGAAATATTTACTAACACAAGAGATGCTGCATATGATATTATCCAATCAAAAGGTGCAACGTATTATGGTATAGCAATGGGCTTAGTTCGTATAACACAAGCTATTTTAAAAAACCAAAATGTAGTATTACCTGTTTCAAGTTACTTAGAAGGTGAGTATAATCAAAATGATATTTATATTGGAGTTCCAACATTAATTAATAGAAATGGCGCAATTAAAGTATATGAAACGCAATTAAATAGTGAAGAAAGTGAAAAGTTTGAAAATTCTGCCATAATTTTGAAAGATATGCAAAATAAAATCAAACAACTAATTGCATAATTCATAATTTAATTTTAAACTGTATATAAGATTAATTTTATTGAAAATATCAAAATTTATTCTGATATGAATAAATTTTGCTTTGAATGATTTTTTGGTAAATTAATTTTACATGTTTAACTTTATATTATGATTGGGGGATATTTCTATGGGGAAGACAATTGCTGATATGGTAGATAGTGTCCTTAGATTGGAACATGTACTTAAAGATATTGAAGATATCTTTGGAAAAGTACAGAAACAATATAAAATGTCAAAAGAAGAAATATTAATTCTTTTAACACTTTGGGAAGAAGGATCAATGACGCTTAAAGAAATGGATAATTATGTGAAAATTAAATCATATAAACGTACAAGAACATATAACGATTTAGTTGAGAAAGCATGGATTATTAAAGAAAGACCCGTTAATGACGAACGTACAGTAATTATACATTTCAATGAGGATTTAAAAGATCAAAGGGAAGAACTTTTAAATTGTTTTAAAGCGGAAATAAACGAAAAATCATCTACTATACAATCTAGTCTTAAATCTATCTTAAAATTATAGGGAATAATTATAGTTACAAAATGACAAGTTAGACTCAAAATAGTAATAGATAGTTAATATCTATACTAAAATAAAAATGCATCTCCGCTTAAAAGGAGATGCATTTTTATTATATATATTATCTTTTTTCAATTGCACAGATAAATGGTGCATTGTTTTTTTGGTTAATAAATTGATATTGTAATATGTGTGCTTTGTTTTGGTCAAAATGTTGTAGATAATTTAATAATGCATCACGTTCGATTTTACCTTCATCATGCCCATGATATATAACTAGTACTATAATACCTTCTGTCGCTAATATATCAAATATTTCGTCTATCGCTGCTAATGTACTACTAGAGTTTGTTACAATTGATTTGTCGCCTTTAGGCAAATATCCTAAATTAAAAATGGCTGCATCAATCTGTCCAATCTCGTTGCTTTGTATATATTGCTTTACTTTAGCATGACTATCTTGAATTAAGTGTACATTTTTAAATGCGTCTGTCTTTTTACTCGTATTTTGAATTGCAATTTCTTGAATATCAAAAGCGTAGACTTTACCATTTGGTACTTGTTGTGCTAGAAATTCGGTATCATTGCCATTACCACACGTGGCATCAATAACAATACTATCCTTGTTGATATGTTGTTGTAGCAGCGTTTTGGAAAATGGTAAAATACGTTCTAGCTTCATGATTTAATCGTCGTTTCATAGTATTTTCCTTGATAAGAATTTCTTCGTGCTAATTCCTCATCAATTTCGTTAAGCACTTCCCATTTGTTGACACTCCACATTGGTCCAACCATCAAGTCAATCGGACCATCACCAGTAATTCGATGAACGATCATTTCTTTTGGTAAAATTTCTAGCTGATCACAAACTAAATTTGTATAATCATCTTGTGACATGAATTCTAGCATACCTTTTTCGTATTGTTTTACCATTGGTGTGCCTTTAAGGAGATGCAACAAGTGTATTTTAATACCTTGGACGTCCATTTGTGCTACTTCTTTAGCTGTTTCCATCATCATGTCATAATCTTCTTCAGGAAGCCCATTAATAATATGTGTACATACATTTATATTATGTTTGCGTAGCTTGGCCACTCCTTCATAATACGTTTTCATGTCATGTGCACGATTGATTAAATCTGAAGTTTTTTGGTGTACTGTCTGTAGACCTAATTCAACCCATAAATAAGTACGTTCATTTAATTCAGCTAAATATTCTACAACATCATTCGGTAAGCAATCAGGCCGCGTTCCAATAGATAATCCGACAACGCCGGGTTCTTTTAATGCAGTTTCGTATTTTTCTCTTAATACTTCTACTGGTGCATGTGTATTAGTAAATGCTTGGAAATAAGCAATATACTGACCTTCATGCCATTTTTCATGCATTCTATCTTTGATTTGTTGAAATTGAACATCTATCGGATCTACACGATTTCCTGCAAAATCTCCACTTCCTGCTGCAGAACAAAATGTACAGCCACCATGTGCAACCGTGCCATCTCTATTTGGACAATCAAATCCTCCGTCAATTGCAACTTTAAAGATTTTTTGTCCAAATTTATTTTTTAAATGATAATTCCAAGTATGATATCGTTTATTCTCGAATGCGTAAGGGAAGAATTGTCCCATATAACATTTTCCTTTCTAAATTCATTCTAGTTAAAGATTTTAACATATTTTAATGATATAGTGTTTAGAGTAAAAACAGAAATTTAAAAAAAGAAGGGAGCTTATGGTTATGAATATGCCAAAATCAGTGTGGTGGTTGGTTATTGGTATGGCATTAAATATCACAGGCTCAAGTTTTTTATGGCCATTAAATACAATATATATGAATGAAGAATTAGATAAAAGTTTAACTATGGCCGGGTTAGTTTTGATGATTAATTCATTTGGCATGGTCATAGGGAATTTACTAGGTGGTAATCTATTTGATAAATTGGGTGGCTATCGAACAATTATGATTGGTACAGTGATCTGCTTAAGTAGTACTACATTGTTAAATTTTTTTCACGGATGGCCATGGTATGCAGTTTGGTTAGTTTGTCTTGGCTTTGGTGGTGGCATGATTGTACCAGCAATTTACGCACTAGCCGGTGCAATTTGGCCGCAAGGTGGTAGACAAACTTTTAATGCGATATATTTAGCTCAAAATCTAGGGGTGGCGATTGGCGCAGCTTCTGGCGGTTTTGTGGCGGAATTAAGTTTTAATTATATATTTATTGCTAATTTGCTCATGTATATTGCATTTGGCATAGTTGCAATTAGTCAATTTAATATTAAATTGGACGTTAAAGTAAAATCAAATGATGCCATGAGTTTATTAGATAAAGCATATAGACCTCAATTCATTGCATTAACATTGTTATGCGTGATGTTTAGTATTTGCTGGATTGCTTATATTCAATGGGAAAGTACAATAGCTTCATTTACACAAGAGCTAAATATCTCTATGAGCCAATACAGTTTATTATGGACTGTCAATGGTATCATGATATTAGTAGCACAACCATTAATCATTCCGATAATCAGATTATTAAAAGGTAATCTGAAACATCAAATGTATGTTGGAATAGGTATTTTTATCATATCTTTTTTTGTCACAAGTTTTGCTGAACAATTTTCTGTATTTATGGTAGGTATGATTATATTAACATTGGGAGAAATGTTTGTTTGGCCAGCTGTTCCAACTATCGCAAATCAACTTGCGCCTAATGGGAAAGAAGGTTCATTTCAAGGTTATGTAAATTCTGCAGCGACAGTAGGAAAAGCATTCGGACCACTTATTGGTGGCGTAGTTGTTGATATGTTTAACATGCAAATTATGTTTTTAAGCATGATTTCATTGTTAGTTTTATCACTCGTATTTTTAACATTCTATGATCACAAATTACCAAAAGATATTTAGCATAAAATTGTGGCAATATTGTAGTCAACAATAGTAGATTTAGTTAACTTTTAAACCCAGATAATTGTTGTTATATGATAAAAAGGACAAGTATTGTTAATTCAGCAAGTGATGCTTATTGAATTAACAATATTTTTACATATTATTTTAATAAATTTATATATGCATTAAGATGAAGCTTGAAAATCAACTTTATACTTGAAATAAAGGGCTTTTTCAAATATCATAAGAAGAGTATAGGAGTAGTAACTTGAAAGCTTTTCCACAGAGAGCTAAGGTTGGTGGAACTTAGCGTGAAGCATCTAGTGAACTTACCAGGACTTAAAATGAATGAATGACATCTCTTACTATTAATTAAAATGAGTGCACATTAAGTGAAACAGGGTGGTACCGCGGTGAAAAATCGTCCCTATTATATAATAGTTTGAGGTGTCTTTTTATTATTGAACAGGAGGAAATGAAGTGAATTACAATCATAATGAAGTTGAAAAAAAATGGCAGGATTATTGGGAAGACTATAAAACATTTAAAACTGAAGATAATTTAGGCCAAAAAAAATTTTATGCACTTGATATGTTCCCTTATCCATCTGGAGCAGGATTACATGTAGGACACCCTGAGGGTTACACAGCTACTGATATTATTTCAAGATACAAACGTATGCAAGGATATAATGTATTACATCCTATGGGTTGGGACGCATTTGGTTTACCAGCTGAACAATATGCGCTAGATACAGGGAATGATCCTCGTGAATTCACTAAACAAAATATCCAAACGTTTAAACGTCAAATTAAAGAGTTAGGATTTAGTTATGATTGGGATCGAGAAGTTAATACAACAGACCCAGAATATTATAAATGGACACAATGGATATTTATCCAATTATATAATAAAGGGCTTGCTTATATAGATGAAGTAGCAGTGAACTGGTGTCCTGCCTTAGGCACTGTATTGTCAAATGAAGAAGTTGTCGACGGTGTTTCTGAACGTGGCGGACACCCTGTTTATAGAAGACCGATGAAACAATGGGTACTTAGAATTACTGAATATGCTGACAGATTACTTGAAGATTTAGATGACTTAGATTGGCCTGAATCTTTAAAAGATATGCAACGAAATTGGATTGGACGTTCAGAAGGTGCATCTATAACATTTAATGTAGAAGATATTAATGATCAAATAGAAGTGTTTACAACACGTCCTGATACTATTTATGGTACTACATTCCTAGTGTTGAGCCCTGAACATGAACTCGTTAACAAAATCACTACATCAGAACATCAAGAAAGTATTGAGAAATACCAACAAGAAGCGGCGATGAAATCAGATTTAGAACGTACTGGACTAGCTAAAGAAAAATCTGGAGTTTTTACTGGAGCGTATGCAATTAATCCTTTATCTGGTGAGAAAACGCCAATTTGGATAGCAGATTATGTCTTATCTTCTTATGGTACAGGAGCAGTTATGGCTGTCCCTAGTGGAGACCAAAGAGACTATGAATTTGCAAAAACTTTTGATTTACCAATTATAGAAATCATTGAAGGTGGAGACATATCTGAAGCAGCTTATGACGGCGATGGACCTCATATTAATTCAGGAGAGTTAAATGGTCTATATAATAATGAAGCGATTGAAAAAGCAATTACATTATTAGAACAAAACAATGCTGGAACTAGAAAAGTTAATTATAAACTGAGAGATTGGTTATTTAGTCGTCAACGTTATTGGGGTGAACCTATTCCTGTAATTCATTGGGAAGATGGGACTATGACGACTGTTCCCGAAGATGAATTACCATTACTCCTACCGGAAACTGACGAAATTAAGCCTTCAGGTACAGGTGAATCACCATTAGCTAATATAGATGCATTTGTTAATGTCGTGGATAAAGAAACTGGAATGAAAGGTCGTCGTGAAACAAATACAATGCCACAATGGGCAGGCAGTTGTTGGTATTATTTACGCTTTATTGATCCAGATAATGAACAGATGTTAGCTGACCCAGAAAAGTTAAAACATTGGTTGCCTGTAGATTTATATATTGGTGGCGTTGAACATGCAGTGTTACACTTGTTATACGCTAGATTTTGGCACAAAGTCTTGTATGATTTAGGTGTAGTACCTACCAAAGAACCATTCCAAAAATTATTTAACCAAGGTATGATTTTAGGTGAAGGTAATGAAAAAATGAGTAAATCTAAAGGTAATGTTATCAATCCAGATGATATTATCAAATCGCATGGTGCTGACACTTTAAGACTATATGAAATGTTCATGGGTCCTCTAGATGCTGCAATTGCTTGGAGTGATAAAGGATTAGATGGTTCAAGACGTTTCTTAGATAGAATTTGGAGACTTTTAATTACAGAAGACGGTTTAATCACAGATAAAGTAGTCAATACTAATAATAAAGCTTTAGATAAAAGTTACCACCAAACTGTGAAAAAAGTTTCGGAAGACTTTGAAACATTAAACTTCAATACGGCAATTAGTCAATTGATGGTCTTCATTAATGATTGTTATAAAGTTGATGAGATTTATAAACCATATATTGAAGGGTTTATTAAAATGTTAGCGCCAATTGCACCACATTTAGGTGAAGAATTATGGGCGCGCTTAGGACATGAAGAGACAATTACTTATCAACCTTGGCCATCATATGATGAAACATTATTAGTCGATGATGAAGTGGAAATTGTCGTTCAAGTAAATGGCAAAGTGCGTGCCAAAATCAATGTTTCTAAAGATATTTCAAAAGAAGAAATGGAAACAGCAGCATTAGGTAATGAAAATATTAAAGCTGAAATAGAAGGCAAAGATATTAAAAAAGTGATTGCGGTACCTCAAAAACTTGTTAATATCGTTGCCAAATAACACAAAAGGGGCGTTTATATTATGGAAACTATTACTATAGATGAATTGAAATCAAAAATTTTAAATTCTAATCCTATTCATATCGTAGATGTGAGAACCGATGAAGAAACAGCAATGGGCGTGATACCAGAAGCGGAAACGATACCTATGGATAAAATTCCTGATAATTTAAATCACTTCAACTCAGAAGATACGTATTATATTATTTGTAAAGTTGGTGGCAGAAGTGCACAAGTCGTTCAGTATTTAGAACGTAATGGCGTTCATGCAGTCAATGTTGAAGGTGGCATGGATGCATGGGGAGATGAAGGTTTAGAAATTAAAAGTATTTAATCTTTAGACAGAGTGAAAATAAGCCGATGATTTTGCATTTTATGCAAATATAGTGTTATAATACGTTTAACAAAGATATCAATACAGATACACCAAACCCCCTCACTATTGCGAGTAGTGAGGGGGTTTTTTGGTGTTAGCTAAGTGTCGCCTATTTTACTTGTCATTACGATTGCGCAGCCAGTACGCAAATAACGTAACGATACAACCACTGATGACAGTAGTCATAATATGAACAAAGATATCAATCACAAAATACACCTCCTCCCTACGTCTATTGACGCCTGAGAGTAGGCGACTTAAATATTATAACATTACGTGTGTCACTCGCATAGAAAGTATCAATCATTAAAATTGATAAATAGTGAATTTGTTTTAAACGTAAGTAGTGGATCTAATAGGTGACAAATTATATAAATTGATATGTTTAATGTTGAAATTTACTTGCATTTGTTCCTGATATATGACCTGTAACTAAAGCACTGGTAATATTATAGCCACCAGTATAACCATGGATATCTAGCAGTTCGCCACACATAAATAATCCCGGAGTTAATTTTGACATCATCGTTTTGGGTTCGATTTCTTTAAGAGAAACGCCTCCTCCAGTTACGAAAGCTTTTTCAATTGATAAAGTTCCATTAACTGTAAACGTAAAGCCTTTAAATAAAGTAATCAATTTATTAAATTGTTCATTAGACATATGATGTGCTGTTAATGTTTCTGAAATATTTGCTAATTCTAACATATATAATAAATAACGTTCTTCGATTAAAGCATGTAAGCTATTTTTTACATATTTATCTGGTGTATTCTTTAATAATTCACTTACTTTATCTTCTAATTGTGCAAAGCTTAGTTCTGGAAAAGCGTCTAATTGCATATCAATATCTTGGCGTTTTTGATTTTTTTGTTCCTTATATACAAATTGGCTACATCTTAAAGCGGCAGGGCCACTGATTCCGAAATGAGTGAATATCATATCCATTTGATGTGTAACACGTTTTTTACCATTTTTCTTTAATACAGATAGTGCAACATTTTTTAAGCTCAATCCTTTTAACCTTTTATTATTTATAAAAGGTTCGGATGACGTAATTGGTACTTCAGTCGGGAAAAGTTCTGTAATTGTATGTCCCAAGTGTTCAGCAAATTTGTAACCATCACCAGTTGATCCAGTCTTTGGCACACTCGTACCACCTGTAGCGATAATCAAACTATGACCTTCAACAGTTTGTTGATTATCTAAAAATACTTTGAAAGTCTGTTGTGGTGTATGTTCAATAGCATGCACTGAAGTTTCTTGTTTTACAGTTACATTATTCTTATCAATTGTACGAATTAATGCATCTACAACATCCTGTGCTTTATTAGAAACAGGAAACATACGTCCATGGTCTTCTTCTTTAAGTGCAACACCACGTGATTCAAAAAAGCGAATAATAGATTCATTATCAAATACGGAAAAAGGACTATATAAAAATTTTCCATTTCCTGGTATATTTTTAATTATCTCTTCATATGGTAAACGGTTTGTGACGTTGCAACGTCCGCCACCAGAGATTTTTAATTTGCGACCGAGTCCTTTTTTCTTTTCTATGAGAAGGACTTTATCGCTATGTTGACTTGCGGCAGCAGCCGCCATTAAACCGCTAGGGCCACCGCCAATAATAATTGTTTGGTACATTTGATTGCCTCACTTTACTAAATAGTGTTATTTTATAGTTTATAGTAATATAGTTTTGAAAAAAAGTGTTTATAACGTTATGATTAAAGTTATGATTGTAAAAATTTAATTTGAGATAGGAAGATCTGAATGAGTGAAAGTAAAGAATTAGTTAGGGGTACCTTTTTAATCACCCTTAGTATATTGATTACTAAAGTCTTGGGTGTTATATATATTATTCCTTTTTACTCCATTATTGGTGGAGAAGAAAAATTGGCACCTTTTAACTATGCATATACGCCGTATAATATTGCCATTGCAGTCGCAACTGCTGGTGTGCCATTAGCGGCGTCTAAATATGTGTCTAAATATAATGCTTTAGGCGCTTATAAAGTAAGTGAAAAGTTATATAAATCTAGCTTTATAGTTATGACTATAACAGGATTTATTGGATTTTTCATTTTATATTTATTAGCACCAAGTATCGCCACAATTACTTTAGCACATGAATCTGGTACTAAAGGTGGTTGGTCAGTAGCTGATATTACATGGATTATTAGAATAATCAGTATGGTGGTCATATTCATACCATTACTTGCTACGTGGCGTGGTGTGTTCCAAGGTTATAAATCAATGGGGCCAACTGCGGTCTCAGAAGTCATAGAACAAATCGCACGTATATTATTTATTTTAGTAGGAAGTTATTTAGTACTTAATGTCTTTGGTGGAAGTGTGCTACAAGCCAACGGTATAGCAACATTTGCTGCTGCAATAGGTGCGATAGCAGGGATATTTACATTATGGTATTACTGGAGAAAGAGAAAACCTAACATTGAAAAAATGGTAGCAACGGATACTTCAGATATCACAGTTTCCTATGGAAAAATGTATAAAGAAATTATTTCTTATAGTATCCCATTTGTAATTGTTAGTTTGAATTTCCCACTGTTTAATCTAGTAGATCAGTTTACACATAACGGTGCCTTAGGTTTGGCTGGTGTACCAAGCCGTTTACATGACTATTTCTTTACCATTTTAAACATGACGACAAATAAAATAGTGATGATTCCAACGTCTTTATCTGCTGGTTTTGCAGTGAGTTTAATCCCATTTATCACTAAGACGTATGAATCGGGTGAATTAAAAGAAATGCACAGACAAATCAGAACATCTTTAGGGGTTCTAATGTATATTACAGTCCCAGCAAGTCTGGGTATTATGGCCTTAGCTTTACCATTATATACTGTCTTTTATAGTTACAATGTCGATGGTAGTCAATTGTTATTTTATTATGCACCTGTGGCAATTTTAATAGGATTATTGAGTGTGACAGCATCTATGCTACAAGGCATTGATAAACAAAAATTAACAGTGTTTGTAATTTTAGCGGCAGTAGTATTAAAAGTAATACTAAACACGCCATTGATTATGGCTTTCCATACTGCCGGAGCAATTTTAAGTACGGCAATAGCATTGCTATTTGCTGTTATCTGTAATTTTTATATACTTAAAAAATATGCTAATTTTGATTTCTCAGAAACATGGCTACATTTTGGTAAAATTTTCTTATACGGTTTCTTAATGATGGTCGTAGTTGAATTATCATCATTTTTATTACAAATGGTTATTTCACCACAAACTAAATTTGGCGCTTTAGCAATTTTAATTATTAGTGTCATTATAGGTATGATTGTTTACGGTGGAATTACGATGAAGACAAAACTGGCCGATCAATTTTTAGGAGATATTCCAAATAAACTTAGACGTAAATTAGGTCTTATAAAATGAGATTAGATAAATTTTTAGCTAATATGGGTGTCGGAACGCGTACAGAAGTTAAACAGTTATTGAAAAAAGGTACGATTACAGTTAATAATAAAATAGAAAAATCTCCTAAAAAGCAAATAGACCCAGAAAATGATGTAGTTCAAAAAAACAATGAAACGATTCATTATATAGATAAAGTCTATCTAATGTTAAATAAGCCTAAAGGCTATGTATCTGCAACAGAGGATGACCAACATCAAACAGTTGTATACTTGGTTGAACCATATCAGTTTTTAGAAGTTTTTCCAGTGGGGCGATTAGATAAAGACACTGAGGGTTTGTTATTAATTACGAATGATGGAACTTTTAATCATGAACTAATGAGCCCTGCTAAGCATGTTTCTAAAACATATGAGGTAATCTCTAAAAAAAATATTACAAATAATGATATAAAATCATTTAAAATGGGTATTGAATTGAATGAGGGTTTGGCGAAGCCTGCAACTTTAGTAAAAAGTGATGAGGCATATAAATCATTTGTCACAATTTATGAAGGAAGATATCATCAAGTTAAGCGTATGTTTCATGCTATAGATAATGAAGTTCTGGAATTGAAACGTATTAGCATTGGTGAACTAAAACTGGATGAATCTTTAGAACCGGGTGAATATCGCCACTTAACTCAAATAGATTTTAAACAATTAGGATTAAAATAATAAAGAGGTGTTATTATGTCAAAATTATTAAAAGCAATTATAGGTGTTGGAGGCGCAGCTGCTGCAGTTGTTCTTTCTAAAAAAGAGAATAGAGATAAATTAAAGGATGAATATAGTAAATATAAATCAAATCCTGAGTCCTATAAGCAAAACGCAAAAGACATCGCTAGTCAAATCAGTTCAAAAGCCAATGAAACTTATAATGAAGTAAAACAAGACCCTAAAGGTTATGCTTCAAAAGTAAAACAAGATCCTAAAGGTTTCATTAACGAACAAAAAGATCGTTTTAAAGGCGAATCTGAAGAAGAAGAACATGTTGAAGAAGCGAGATTTACTGATGAAGGTGCAGCTGATCCTTCAAATAATCTTCGCGTCGTTACTGAAGAAGAACTCAAAAACAATAAAAACAAATAAGCAATTATTAATTTAGTTTTTTAACCTAGTTCATAGTATTGAACTAGGTTTTTTTATATTAATACAGATTTTGAAAGACATGTATGTGAAAGGCTTCAATCTGTTTTTCAATTAATTATACAGTGAATTTTTTTAAAATAATAATCACATCTCACTGTAGTTTCTGTACTACTTCATGTAAAATATTAAATATATAAGTATTAAAAAGGAAGTTGATGCTAAATGTGGAAAGATAAAGTGAAAGAATACGAAACAGATATTATAAACGATTTAAATGGCTTATTATCTATTGAAAGTGTGAGAGACGATAATAAAATTTCTTCAGAAAATCCGGTTGGACCTGGACCACGTAAGGCATTAGATTATATGTATGGTATTGCTGAACGTGATGGATTTAACACGCATGATGTTGAACATATTGCAGGACGTATTGAAGCTGGTGAAGGCGAAGATGTTATGGGAATTTTATGTCATGTTGATGTAGTGCCGGCTGGCGATGGTTGGGATTCTAATCCTTTCGATCCTGTTGTAACTGAAGATAAGATTATTGCAAGAGGTACCCTTGATGATAAAGGGCCAACAATAGCAGCATATTATGCAGTGAAAATATTGAACGATATGAAGGTCAATTGGAAAAAACGTATACATATCATTATAGGCACTGATGAAGAGTCAGATTGGCAATGTACAGAGCGTTATTTTAAAACTGAAGAAATGCCAACTTTAGGCTTTGCACCTGATGCTGAATTCCCAGCAATACATGGTGAAAAAGGTATAAGTACATTTGATGTGGTTCAAAATGACAAAGCAGAGGATAAAGATGAGCCAGAATACGAACTTATTTCTTTTGCATCCGGTCAGCGCTATAACATGGTGCCTGATGAAGCAATTGCTAAACTTGCAGTTAAAGAAAACATGACTGACGTCATTCAAAAATTTGAACAGTTTTTATCTGATAATAATATTGATGGTGAAAGTATTGTTGATAGCGGTGTATTAGTACTTAAGGTTTATGGTAAAGCTGTACATGGTATGGATCCATCTATTGGTGTGAATGCAGGGTTATACTTATTGAATTTCTTAGCCAAATTAAATTTAGATAAAACTGCTGAAAATTTCACTCAATTTAGTGAACAGTATTTATTCAACTCTCATTTCGGTGAAAAAATGGGGATGAAATTCCATACAGATGTCATGGGAGATGTAACTACAAATATTGGTGTCATTTCATACGATAATCAAAATGGTGGCCGATTTGGTATTAACTTAAGATATCCGCAAGGTTTTGAATTTGAAGAAGCCATGACTCGTTTTAAAGGTGAGATTCAACAACTTGGATTTTCTATTGAATTAGGTAAAAACCAAACACCTCACTATGTGGATAAAAATGATCCTTTCGTGCAAACGTTAGTGACAGCATATCGTAATCAAACTGGTGACCAAACCGAACCTTACACAATAGGTGGTGGAACATACGCACGTAATTTAGATAAAGGTGTTGCCTTTGGAGCTATGTTTAATGACTCCGAAGATTTAATGCATCAAAAAAATGAGTATATTACGAAAAAGCAATTATTTAATGCAACTAGTATTTATTTAGAAGCTTTATATGCACTATGCGTGGAGGAATGATGATGACAAAAGTACTTATTAATGAACATTTAGTAGATGAACAAGATGCAAAAGTACCATACAATGATCGAGGTTACGTATTTGGTGACGGGATATATGAATATATTAGAACATATAATAATAATATTTTTACTGCTAAACCCCATTTTGAAAGGCTTATAAGAAGTGCTAAAGAAATAGGTTTAGAATTGAAATACAATGTGGATGAACTTACTGAATTAATTCAAGAATTATTAGCAGCGAATGGCGTTGTTAATGGCGGCGTTTATATTCAAGTTACGCGTGGAGCAGCACCTCGTGACCATGCTTTTCCAACACCATCAGTAGAAGCTAATGTGATGGCATTTACCAAAACTTATGAACGTCCATACAAGTTATTAGAAGAAGGTATTAATGCGATAACAACTGAGGATATTCGTTGGTTAAGATGTGATATTAAAAGCTTGAATTTACTTGGAAATGTATTGGCTAAAGAGCGTGCAGTAAAATATAATGCACAAGAAGCTATTCAACACAGAGGTGACATTGTTACTGAGGGATCATCAAGCAATGTATATGCTATTAAAGCAGGCGAAATCTATACACATCCAGTAAACAATTATATATTGAATGGTATTACGCGAATGGTTATAAAAGATATTGCCGAAGAAAAAGGTATACCATTTAATGAAGGTACATTTACTGTAGACTTTTTAAGAAACGCGGATGAAATTATTGTGTCTAGTACTTCTATTGAAGTGATGCCAGTCGTTAAATTAGATGGCGAACAAGTAGGAGACGGAGAAGTCGGTCCAGTGACGAAATCATTACAAGAAGGATTTAATAGTTACATTGACACAGATAGTTAATATTTTCCATAAAAGGAAATAAAATGTAACATCTATAAAAGCTAAATTATGTTATAATGCTAACTGAGCCGATTTAAAAAATTACAGAAAAATACTGTAGTAAAATGTGACTTTTTGTTTCTCATTATTGGTTGAAATCAATCTCTAAACATTATAAAATCTTCTATGAGACTTGAAATTGAGACTTGAAATTTCATAAAAAACTAAAGGAATTTTTCAAAAAAATACTGTTACGGGATCATGTATGATATGATGTTAAAGTTATTATTAATCTCGATACAGTATTTCATATTTAAATATGAAAACTTGATTCTATGGGACAAAATGATAGTCATAATTAAATGACTATGATATAGAGTTTAAAGTTTATAAGTGTATTAGAAAATGATTATATTTGGCTCTCGAAATCTGTTTTCTTGAGCCATTTTCTAATTGAAAGTGAGGTGAACGTGTTGGAGCAGTTTTATCAATTAGGATGGACACTTGATTCAGCAGGTGGTGCATCTGGAGAAGCATATATGGCTGAACAAGATGGGCAGAAATTGTTTTTAAAACGAAATTCAAACCCATTTATTGCAGCCTTGTCTGCTGAAGGTATTGTACCTAAGCTTGTATGGACGAAACGAATAGAGACTGGGGAAGTCGTAACAGCGCAACATTGGAAAAATGGCAGAGAGCTAACTTTCGATGAGATGTATGAACAACGAGTGGCTAATTTATTGAAAAAAATACATAGTTCAAAAACACTTTTGAATATGTTGAAACGTATGGAAATGTATCCTATTACGCCTGATATTTTGTTAAATAAAATAAATGCCTCATTATCTAGAGAAGTGTTAACGCATCATGTAGTGCGAAAAGCATTAACTTATTTAGAAGATCATATGCCAAGTCTTGACCCTAGATTTTTTACAGTTGTCCATGGAGATGTCAATCACAATAATTGGTTGTTGTCTGACCACGATGAATTATTTTTAGTGGATTGGGAAGGTGCAATGATTGCAGATCCAGCAATTGATTTAGGCATGCTGCTATACAATTACGTTCCTGAAAATAAATGGCCTCAGTGGTTAAATGATTACGGTACGAAAGATTCTATAGACTTGCAAAAGAGAATGAAGTGGTATACTGCTGTCCAGTCTATTGGAATGGTACAGTGGTATGAAGAACAAAAGCGCTATAAAGATATGAATATGTGGCTGAAGTTCTTAAATGAAGTAATGAATAATAATGCATTTATATAAGGAGTTATCAAGAAAATGAGAATGCGTTACAAGCCATGGGCTGAAGATTATTTAAAATCGCATCCTGATATTGTAGACACGGATGGCAGTCATGCGGGACATATTAGTGAATGGTTTGATAAAGATCAACCAATTTATATTGAAATTGGTTCTGGCATGGGACAATTTATAACAACACTTGCTGCACAAAGACCTGAAATTAATTTTATATCTATGGAACGTGAAAAAAATGTTATGGTCAAAGTGTTAGATAAAGTGAGAGAGCAAAATCTAACAAATATTAAATTGATATGTAATGATGCGATAGAACTCAATGAATACTTTAAAGATGGAGAAATTTCACGTATTTATTTAAATTTTTCTGACCCTTGGCCGAAAAAAAGACATACTAAGCGTAGATTAACGTATCACACGTTTTTATCCTTGTATAAACAAGTGTTAAAAACAGATGGAGAAATTCATTTTAAAACAGATAATAGAGGATTATTTGCTTATAGCTTAGAAAGTATGTCCCAATTTGGTATGTATTTTACAAAAATAAATTTAAATTTACATCAAGAAGAAAAAGAGAATAATATTGAAACAGAATATGAGCGAAAGTTTTCTGACAGAGGTTCAAGAATTTATAGAATGGAAGCCAAATTCCATAATAATTAAATATTTGTTATGACTCAGTTATAACGCTCATGTTCAAAATAAAGGGCTAATCCATAAGAAAGACGGATTAGTCCTTTTTTATATTAACGATCTTGTGATTTTGACCGTACGTGCTTGCCTGGGGATATGGCTCGAGCCTGTAGTCTCTCACACATACGAATGCATGAACGTCAATATGTTACAAAATCGCAATGAAATGACCATAGCAGGAGGACTAACAAATTTCGTTATTTTACGTGTAACAAGTATTATATTACTATATTAAGTGATTAGTAATTAAATTAAGAAATGGGGATTGGTTATGAAATTAGGAAATTTCAAGATACATTACCTTAATGGTGGTATTACGAACATTGATGGGGGAGCGATGTTTGGTGTAGTACCCAAAGTTTTATGGACAAAAAAGTATGAACTGAGTGAGGACAATCGGATTCCATTACCCACACATCCAATATTAATACAAACGGAAGAATTTAACTTCATCATTGATACTGGTATAGGTAATCAAAAGCTTACGGAAAAAGAGCGTAAAATATTTGGTGTGCATTATGAAAGTAACATAGAAGAAGAGTTAAAATTATTTAATTTGACGACGAATGATATTGATTATGTACTAATGTCACATCTACATTTTGACCATGCGTCAGGATTAACTGATAGTGAAGGACGTGCGGTTTTTAAAAATGCGATTCATATTATTCAACAAGATGAATGGCATGAGTTTATTAGTCCTAATATACGTAGTAAATCAACGTATTGGCAGAAAAATAATGGTGATTTCTCCAATAATTTATTGTTATTTGAAAATGAAATTGAAATAGTCAAGGGGATTAATATGTACCATACTGGAGGTCATAGTTACGGTCATTCAATTATTACAATTGAAAGTGAAGGAGAAAAAGCAGTGCATATGGGAGATATTTTTCCCACAGTCGCTCACAAAAACCCGCTATGGGTTACTGCCTACGATGATTATCCAATGCAGTCAATAAGAGAAAAAGAACGCATGATACCTAGATTTATTTTAGAAAATTACTGGTTCTTATATTATCATGATGTGAATTACTTTGCTGTAAAATTTAACCAAAAAGAACTCTCTGAAATCGAACATTATATTACAAGAGAATAAAGTAAAAGGTTAAAGTTTTGAACATTTGAAATAGCACTATATCTTTAACAAGAAATACAATCTATGTCTTCTTGGCTTGAGCAGTGATATAGTTTATTTCTTTCAATGTAGTCGATAATCGTTGACTACATGATACAAACATGTTCATAACTTTAACCATTTATCATTTGCATTCAACGATGTTTATCACTTCACCGGTTTTAGCATTAGCATAAAAATCATAATAAGTGCGTTTGCCATTATGAAGGGTAGTGATACCACCTTGAAAGACTTCTAATTGATCGCCAGCATTTTGATACATTATCGTTTCGTTTAATATGTAAGAACCTACAACATTCATAAAATAAGTTTTTACATCTGAAATAATAGTTTCAGGATTACGATTTTGTAGTTGCTTTTGGCGAGTATAAAAATAAATTGATCCAACAATAGTTGTTATTAAGATTAAGCCGATGAAGAACCAACTTTTTTTATTCAACATATTACAATCTACCCCCAATAAATTCATATTTATAGTTTACCATAATGAAGATGATATAATAAATATTAAGGAGTGAAAGACATTGAGTATAGACAAAAGTAAAACATTATCAAGAATGAAAATATTAACAGAATTACATGGCGCGCCAGGATTTGAAGATGACGTTAAAGCATATTTGAAAGATGAGATGTCACCCTATGTAGATGACTTTGTTTATAATCGTATGGGTGGTTTTTATGGGGTTAAACGATCTAAATCTAAAGATCCTAAAAGAATAATGGTTGCCGCTCATATGGATGAAGTAGGTTTTTTAATAACGAACATCACAGATAATGGGCTTTTACAATTCACTAATTTAGGTGGAGTAGCAACTGATATTTGGCAAGGCCAAAGGTTAAAGGTAAAATCAAGAAACAACGAAGAAATTGTCGGGGTCGTTGCAAATATACCGAAACATTTTAGAACAGGTAACGAAGGCGCACCAAAAATTGAAGACTTATTATTAGATATAGGTTGTGAAAACGAACAAGATGTCATAAATCGAGGCATTCAAATAGGTGATACTATAGTTCCAGACACACCATTCACACAATTATCAGAGCATAGGTTTGCTAGTAAAGCGTGGGATAATCGCTATGGTTGTTTAATAGGCATAGAATTATTAGAATTATTAAAAGATGTAGAGTTAGATTTTGATTTATATGTCGGAGCAAATGTCCAAGAAGAGGTTGGTTTAAGAGGTGCAAAAGCCTCTGCTGAATTAATTGATCCAGATGTTGCTTTTATAGTAGATTGTTCACCAGCAAATGATATGAAAGGAAAGCAAAATCTTTCCGGTGAACTGGGAAAAGGGACTTTAATTCGTATAAAAGATGGAACAATGATACTAAAACCAACGTTTAGAGATTTTCTGTTAGATTTAGCAAACAAATTTAAAATTCCACATCAATATTATATGTCTCCAGGTGGTACAGATGGAGGAGAAATTCACAAAGCAAACATAGGTATACCAACCGCGGTTATTGGTGTTTGTGCACGCTATATTCACAGTACAAATGCAGTATTTGATTTTCGCGATTATGATGCTGCAAGAAGCTTAATATTACAATCAGTTAAAAATTTAGATAATGAAGTAATAAATACTTTACAGTATAAATAACGTTTTGGAGTGATTAGATGGAACAATTAGAAAATGAACAACAATTTTTAGAATTAAAAAAAGGACACACAGTATTTTTATTTACTGCTGATTGGTGTCCGGATTGTAAAGTAATTGAACCAGACCTACCACAATTTGAAGCGAAGTATACAAATTATAAATTCATATCAGTGGATAGAGATAAATTTATAGATATTTGTATTGAACATGGTATTATGGGCATTCCTAGTTTTTTAGTATTTAGTAATGGACAACAAATTGGAAGTTATATTGGCAAAGAACGTAAATCCATTGAACAGATAGATGAATTTTTAGCTTCTTTATAAAAATAAAGTAAATCAAATGTATTAATGTGTACGCTAAAAATATACCCTTAGAACTTACTTTTTTTCTGTTCCTAAGGGTATATTTATTGTAAACTGTATTAAGACACGTAAATAGGAGTGTTAACGATGAATGTCTTTCAAATGAGAGATAAATTAAAAGATAGATTGAAACATTTAGATGTTAAATTTAGTTTTAATCGTGATGAAGAAACGCTACGCGTATCTAGAAATGATAATGGCAAAGGTGTTACTGTCAAAATTTCTACAATTGTAGCGAAATATAAAGAACAAAAAGAAAACATTGTAGATGAAATTGTATATTATGTTGAAGAAGCGATTGAACAAATGAAAGGGGAGGCTTTATCTGAAGCAGAGAACATTGAGATAATGCCTGTACTGAGATCGCCTAGTTTTGATAAAAAAGATAAAGAAGGTAATTCATTTGTTATAGATAAACATACTGCAGAAACAAATATTTATTATGCAGTAGATTTAGGAAAATCTTATCGATTAATAGATGAACAAATGTTAGAAAAATTAAATCTTACTAAACAACAAGTGAAAGAAATGGCATTATTTAATGTCAGAAAACTTGAAAACAAATATAAAACTGATGAAGTTAAAGGTAATATTTTCTATTTTGTAAATTCAAATGATGGCTACGATGCAAGTAGAATTTTAAATAACACCTTTTTGAATGACATACAAGCTCAATGTGAAGGTGAAATGTTGGTAGCAGTACCACATCAAGATGTGTTAATTATTGCCGATATACGAAATAAAACAGGTTATGATGTCATGGCGCATTTAACGATGGAATTCTTCACGAAAGGTTTAGTTCCAATCACGTCATTATCATTAGCTTATGATAACGGACATTTTGAACCAATATTTATATTAGGTAAAAATAATAAGCAAAAAAGAAACCCAAATGTCATCCAAAGATTAGAAGCAACTAGAAAACAATATGAAAATAAAGATAAGAAATAAGGAGTTAAAAAAATGAATTTATTTTACAATAAAGAAGCTGTTGGAGATGTAGCTTTTTTACAAATTGAACCCACAACAGGTGAATTTACTTATGAAACAAAGAATGATGTAGTGGAAATTCGTCAAGATAATAAGGTTGTAGGTTTTAATATATTCAATGCATCAAAGGTCTCAAATATTACTGGAAAAGGTCATATAAAATTGGATGAAAATTTGATTCATGACTTACAACAAGCAATTAATAATGCTGGTTTCACATTTGAATTGAACGCAGATTTATCACCAAAATTTGTTGTCGGTTATGTTGAAACTAAAGAAAAACACCCAGATGCAGATAAATTAAGTGTTTTAAATGTAGATGTAGAAACAGAAAAGCTACAAATCGTTTGTGGAGCGCCGAATGTTGAAGCAGGACAAAAGGTCGTTGTAGCAAAAGTAGGAGCTGTGATGCCAAGTGGCATGGTTATTAAAGATGCAGCATTACGTGGTGTAGATTCAAGTGGAATGATTTGTTCTATGAAAGAATTAAATTTACCAAATGCTCCACAGGAAAAAGGTATTATGGTATTGTCTGATGAATACAAAGTTGGACAGGCATTTTTTGAAGAATAGAAGGAGGTAATGTCCGAATGAGCTGGTTCGACAAATTATTTGGAGAAGAAAATGATCCTAATAAAGATTATCTAAATAAAAGAAACCAACGACGCCAAAAGAATATGCAGCAAGAACATCAAGACACATTACTTCCTCAAAATAACGATGTTTATGAGAGACCCAAAGGGAAATTTAGATTTCCAATGCGTGTTTTAGAAGAAAATAGTGACACTGAGGACGCTAATAAAGAATCATCAGAAAATGAATTTAAAAATTCCAATCATAAGTCATCTAATCCTCATACTGAGAATCACCACTATAGAAGACGGAGACAAATGGCTGATGAAACAACTACAGATAAATTTGATCAACCATCTACAGAATCTTATCCATCATCACGTAGTAAAACAAATGCGTCATTAGATAATGAAGTTCGTAAAGAAAAGAAACAACACAAAGGAAAAAGAACAAGAATTCAAACAGATGTTTTAGGCGGTACTGGACACGGAAGTGGACATAGTACAAAAAAACATGAGCCTACTACACCTCAATATCATAAAAGTGAATTTAAAGCGAGCGAAGTTCCTTCAGCTATTTTTGGAACTAAAAAACCACATCCTTTAGAAAATGGTGTGATAAAACCTAATAATCGTTTTACAGATGATAATGAGAGTGAAATGCAAGGAGAACAAAAATTAAATTCTAACAATGACCAAAGCGTCACTGACGAATCAACGTTTGATCAATTTTCTCAAGTTGATAGCGAACAACCATCATCTAAAAAGAGCAAAGAACAAACGCAAAATAAATCTATGCAACAAGATCATGTATCACAATCAACAACTACACCTAAAAAGAACAATACAATCAATATAGAAAATATCTATGCGTCTCAAATTGTTGAAGAAATTCGTAGAGAACGTGAGCGTAAAGTGCTTCAAAAACGTCAGTTTAAGAAAGCATTGCAACAGAAGCGACAAGAAAATCAACAAAATGACGAAGATACAATTCAAAAAGCAATTGATGAAATGTATGCACAACAAGCAAAACAATATATTGGAGAAAGTTCATTAGACGGATCAGAAAATAATAATAGTGATACAGACTACGCAAAAAAATTGTCAGATAAAGATACAAATGGACAAAATGATGCTGATAACCAAAGTGATACGTCACAATACAAGTATCAAGAAATTAATTTAGATCATATAAGTGATGTACATAACATTGACAATAACCAATCAGATGTTGAGTCAGATGAAAGTGAGAATCAAACTGTCAATGTAGAAAATGAACCAAGTATTACAGAAACATCAACGAGTCAAGCTAATGACGAGTCAAATCTTTTTCAAGATAGTAATCATGTAGAAATAGATAATGTTCTGCAACACGACGATGAAAACTCAACAGAATCAATCGATAATACTGAAATTTCGGATGCAACTTATAGAGAAATTTCAGATGTTCAAAAAGATATGTCACAAAATACGCTTGATTCGACTCAACAAGCGCACAAAAATGAAGTAAAAACATCGAAAAATGAAAATGATTATTCTGTGGATGATACATCAATGTATACAAACTATCATTTTGAAAAAGAAGATGAGCAAAATGTAGATGACACTGATGATTTAAATCAAAATGCTTCACGATATCAAAAAGATTCATCGGTTAATACTGAAGCGGATAGAACTGGTGAAAATACATTTGTTAGTGACGCACAGATTTCAGAGAATAAAGATGATGAAACACAACAAGTTCATGATAAGCCAGCAGCTAAAGTTAATAGTGATGAACAAAGGAATCAACAACATAAAAATACAACTAGATTGAAAGGGAGCAAACCTTTCAATGTAGTGATGACACCATCTGACAAAAAACGAATGCTTGATGCTAAAAAAAATCTTAACAACACGAATACTTCTGTCAAATCTAATGAGGTTAAATTACAACAATCAGATGAAAATATAGATAAAACAACACAGACAAAAAAAGATGAATCAACTGCTTCTTATCATCAACAAATGCAAACCGAAAATAACGTGGAAGTATATGCTTCAGACGATAATAAGTCAAAAATTACGGATATGCATGCGCAATCTGAAACATTGACTGAGGATGTACAGTCCAGTAAAGGTCTGAAAGATGAAGGTATAGAAAACGAGCATGATGAAAAAACACAAAAACTTGAATCCAAACATATAGACAATCAATCAGTTAATGATACGACGTCTCAGAATTCAAATACTGTGAGTCAGCCAAGTCAAAATACGCCACCATATCAAGAAAGTAAAACGTCAATAAGAAAAGGTCCGAATATTAAACTTCCAAGTATTGATTTACTTGATGAACCTAAAGTGCATGAAATAGATAATCAATGGATTGAAGAAAAGAAACAAAAATTAAATGAAGCATTCTATTATTTCAATGTACCTGCGGAAGTTCAAACTGTTACGGAAGGACCAAGTGTGACTCGTTTTGAACTGTCTGTTGAAAAAGGTGTGAAAGTATCTAGAATCACTAACTTACAAGATGATATTAAAATGGCATTGGCAGCAAAAGATATACGTATTGAAGCACCTATTCCAGGCACGAGTCTAGTAGGTATTGAAGTGCCAAATCAGTCTTCCACACCTGTTAATTTACGTTCTATCATAGAAGATAATACATTTAAAAATGCTGAATCTAAATTAACAGTAGCTATGGGGCTTAGAATTAACAATGAGCCATTGGTTATGGATATAGCAAAAACACCTCATGCTTTAATTGCTGGTGCTACAGGCTCAGGTAAATCTGTATCTATTAACAGCATTTTAATGTCATTATTGTATAAAAATCATCCTGAAGAACTAAGGTTATTACTTATCGATCCTAAGATGGTTGAGTTGGCACCATATAATGGCTTGCCACATTTGGTATCTCCTGTTATTACTGATGTTAAAGCTGCTACACAAAGTTTAAAATGGGCAGTTGAAGAAATGGAACGTCGATATAAAGTATTTGCCAAATACCATGTTAGAAATATAACTGCTTTTAATAAAAAAGCAAATTATGAAGATAGAATGCCAAAAATTGTTATAGTAATAGATGAATTAGCTGATTTAATGATGATGGCACCACAAGAGGTTGAACAATCAATTGCACGAATTGCACAAAAAGCACGCGCATGTGGGATTCATATGTTAGTTGCAACACAAAGACCATCCGTAAACGTAATTACAGGATTAATCAAAGCGAATATACCAACACGTATTGCCTTTATGGTATCTTCAAGTGTAGATTCACGTACGATTTTAGATAGTGGTGGAGCAGAGCGCTTATTAGGTTATGGAGATATGCTCTACTTAGGAAGTGGAATGAACAAACCAATACGTGTACAAGGAACATTCGTTTCTGATGAAGAAATTGATGATGTAGTTGATTTTATTAAACAACAACGTGAACCTGATTATCTTTTTGAAGAAAAAGAATTGTTGAAAAAAGTAGAAAGTCATCCACAAGATGATTTATTCGACGACGTATGTCGATTTATGGTACAAGAAGGACATATTTCTACTTCACTGATACAAAGACATTTCCAAATCGGTTATAATCGCGCTGCGAGAATTGTAGACCAACTAGAACAGTTAGGTTATGTTTCGGAAGCAAACGGTTCGAAACCTAGAGATGTGTATATCACTGAGTCTGATTTGAATGATAATTAATATAGAGATAAAGGAGTGTTACAATGACACATTACCATTTTGTCGGCATTAAAGGTGCCGGTATGAGTTCATTAGCACAAATCATGCATGATCTTGGAAATGAAGTACAAGGATCAGATATAAAGAATTATGTTTTCACAGAAGTAGCATTAAAAAATAAAGGTATAAAAACCCTGCCCTTTGATGCAGATAATATAAAGAAAGATATGGTCATTGTTCAAGGTAATGCCTTTCCTGATACGCATGAAGAAGTAGTCCGCGCACATGAATTAAATTTAGAAGTTATTCGTTACCATGATTTTTTAGGTCATGTTATTAACCAATACACTTCTGTTGCTGTAACAGGTGCACATGGTAAAACATCTACAACTGGCTTACTATCACATGTTATGAACGGAGATAAAAAGACTTCTTTCTTAATTGGAGACGGTACAGGTTTAGGTATTCCGGCTAGTGATTACTTTGCTTTTGAAGCATGTGAATACCGTAGACATTTTTTAAGTTATCATCCGGATTATACAATTATGACAAATATTGATTTTGATCATCCAGATTATTTTAAAGATGTACATGATGTTTTTAATGCTTTTCAAGAAATGGCACATAACGTAAAAAAAGCAATTATAGCTTGGGGAGATGATCCATATCTTCGTGATTTAAAAGCAGATGTACCTATTTATTATTATGGATTTTCTAAAAATGATGATATATATGCAGATAATATTCAAATTAGTGAAAAAGGTACACAATTTGATGTTTATATTAATAATAAATTTTATGATACTTTCTTATCTCCACAATTTGGGGATCATAATATTTTAAATGGACTTGCAGTAATAGCAATAAGTTATTTAGAAGGATTAAACGTTGATAATATTAAAGAAGCGTTAGAAACATTTGGTGGTGTAAAACGTAGATTTAATGAAACTAAGGCGGGTAAACAAATATTAGTGGATGATTATGCTCACCATCCGAGAGAAATTAGTGCTACAATTGAGACAGCACGAAAAAAATATCCTAATAAAGAAGTTATAGCTGTTTTCCAACCACATACTTTCAGTAGAACACAGGCTTTTTTAGAAGAATTTGCTGAATGTTTGAATCTTGCTGATAAAACATTTTTATGTGAAATTTTTGGATCAATAAGAGAAAATAATGGTGAACTAACCATTCAAGACCTAGTTAATAGGGTGGATGGTTCCACGCTTATTGATGAGCATAGTGTAAATGCTTTAGAACAGTATAAAGATGCAGTTATCTTATTTATGGGTGCAGGCGATATACAAAAAATCCAACGTGCATATATGGAAAATATCGGTGTAACTACCTCATTTTAATATGTTTATGTTAAAATGATGTGGGTATTTATATTAAATAACAACATATGTTTTTTTAGGAGGCGTTTTAAATGGAATGGATTTTACCTATAGCTGGAATAATTGCAGCGATTGCTTTTTTAGTATTATGTATAGGAATCGTTGTTGTATTACTTTCAGTTAAGAAAAATTTAGATCACGTTGCTAAAACTCTTGATGGAGTTGAAGGACAAATTCAAGGGATTACACGTGAATCTACTGACTTACTTCATAAAGCGAATCGCTTAACTGAAGATATTCAAGATAAATCAGAACGTTTAAACTCTGTCGTTGATGCTGTGAAAGGTATCGGTGATTCAGTTCAAACATTAAATGGTTCTGTTGATCGAGTAACTAACTCAATCACGCACAATATTTCTCAAAATGAAGATAAAATTTCTCAAGTTGTACAATGGTCAAACGTTGCAATGGAAGTTGCTGACAAATGGCAAAACAGAAGAAATCGTAGAGAAAGTGCAAATTATAAAACAAGTAGCGTAGCAGACGATGCAAATCATAGCTATACTACACGTGTTGACCATTAATCATTTATATACTTAAAAAACAAATGCACTTAAATGAGGTATAAACTTATTTAAGTGCATTTGTTATAGGAGGCATTCAAATATGAAGTACTATAATCGAGATGATTTCGAAAGAAATTTAGAAAGCTATGAAGTTCCAGAATATTTTACATCTGGCGCTAGAAATGTGTTTGTTTATGGATTTATAGTGGGTGCAGTGATAGGTTCGGCAGTAGGGTTAGTTTCTATTAGTAAATCACGTCAAAGTGATAAATCCGTTCCTAAAAATAATAAAGCATTCAAATCAAATGTAGTTAAAGAAGCTGAAAATGATAAAGCAGAAGCAGAACGTCAAGTTGCGCACATTAAAGAAAAAGCAATTACAAACAATGAATTAGATGCGCAAAAAGTTGCAATTCAACAAGAGACGGCTTCACACAACTTATCTAATACGTCACCTCAAGCACAAGAAACATTAACTGAACAACAATCGAGTGAAGCATCAGATGATAGTTTGAACAATATTGATGTACAAGCACAACCAACAGAAAGTGAAAAAAATGCTCAAAAAAATGCAATTAAGCAAGAGTCAGAAACACATCATTTATCTGATTCTACAGTTGCATCATCTTCTGACGAATCATCAAAAAATGGTACAGTATCGGCTACAAAATTAGCGAATGCTGCTGAAGAGAAAAATAAAGCTTTAAAAAATGACACGACAGTTAAGAAAAACACAACTGCACTTGTAGCTGAAGAAAATGTAAAATCTAATTCTAAAAAGGCAGTTCCTAATTTAGTTACTAAAAGTACTGAAGCTGAATCAACAAACAGTTTAAAATCAGCAACAGTTGCAGGTAGTATTACTGCTGCAGGATTAGCATTAGCAGCGAGTCAAAAACGTGATGCAATGTCCAAAGATCCTAAAGTAGCTGAAAAGACAGTTGATTTATTAAAACCTGAAACGCTAACAGCTAAAGGTAATCAAAAAGTACCTAATTTAGTTACAAAGAAATTAGATAATGCAGTAGAAAATAATAATAAAGTAGAAAATTCTGCAGATAAACATGGTCAAGCTTCAAATAATAATGCATCTCAAGCTGCAGAGCAACGTGTTAAGCAAACACATAAAAGTGTGTCTTTTAAAGATGGTATGATTGTTCATGATAATGCTGAACAAGGTATAAGTAAGCAATCTTCTAGTGATAACAATACTGTTTCAGCTAATTCTGACCAAGAAGTGCCAACATATTCAAAAAATAGATTACAAAACAAGAAGTCTGAAAAAGCGAAAAGTAAAATAGATAAAAGAACATTTAACGACTAAAAGCTGTTATATGATTTTGGTATAAATTCTATAATCAAAAAGAGTTTCGGGCATAAATCCCCATCTCAAAATAAGAGGGCCAATCCATAATATGGATTGGTCCTCTTTATATTTAAAATCTTACGATTTTGATCGTGCATGCTTGCCTGGGGATATGATTAGAGCCTGTAGTCTCTCATTCATATGAATCCCAGGGCGTCAGCACATTACAAAATCGTACAATTTATATTTTGTTATTCAAAAAATAAGCTATTTTGCATAATTTAATAAATAGCACTAAACTAAATCTACTTGCATACGATGTAACGAGTCGTTGAAATAAAATTATATTTTAAGTAATAGTGTAAAAATACGACTAGCAAATAACAGAAAATTCAGTTATCATTAAACGTATTCACTTTAAAAAGTGATTTTTTACGTTTGAGACTTGAACTTATATGTAGTTATTGTTAGAATTACGTTTAACAAATATTTTATCGCTTTAAAGCAGAATAAAATATCGCTGTAAAATTTTCATAGAGGTGAATAAAATGACAGACAAATTACAAGAATACAGAGATGAAATTGTTGGAATTAATGAACAAATATTAGACCTTTTATCTAAAAGAGGGAAAATCGCACAAAAAATAGGTGAAGAAAAACGCAAACAGGGTACAATGGTTTATGACCCTCAACGTGAAAAAGAAATGATTAACCAACTTTTAGATAAAAATGAAGGTCCGTTTAATGATAATGTGATTAAACAACTATTTAAAGAAATTTTTAAAGCCTCTACTGACTTGCAAAAATCAGAGAATGAAAAACACTTATATGTGTCTAGAAAATTGAAACCAGAAGATACGATTGTTCAATTTGATAATGGAGGCATTATTGGTGATGGTAATAAATCATTTGTTTTTGGTCCATGCTCAGTTGAGTCACAAGAACAAGTAGATGCAGTTGCTGCAAATTTACAAGCTAAAGGTGAGAAATTCATTAGAGGTGGTGCATTTAAACCTCGTACATCACCTTATGATTTCCAAGGATTAGGTGAAGAAGGACTTAAAATACTTAAAAATACAAAAGATAAATATGGTTTGAATGTTGTAAGTGAAATTGTAAATCCAGCAGATTTTGAAATTGCTGATCAATATTTAGATGTCTTTCAAATCGGTGCACGTAATATGCAGAATTTCGAATTATTAAAAGAGGCAGGGCGTTCTAATAAGCCAGTATTATTAAAACGTGGATTGGCCGCTACAATTGAAGAATTTATTTTTGCAGCTGAGTATATTGCGTCGCAAGGTAATGAAAATATAATTTTATGTGAACGTGGTATACGTACATATGAAAAAGCTACTAGAAATACATTAGACATTTCCGCAGTGCCAATTTTAAAACAGGGTACACATTTACCAGTTTTAGTAGATGTTACACATAGTACTGGACGTAAAGATATCATGTTACCTACTGCAAAAGCAGGTTTAGCTGTTGGTGCTGATGGTATTATGGCAGAAGTTCACCCAGATCCTTCTGTTGCATTAAGTGATAGTGGTCAACAAATGGATTTAAATGAATTTGAAAAATTCTACAATGAATTAAAACCATTAGCTGATATGTATAACAGCAAACAATTAAAATAATGTATATGATATTATGATTTTATAACCTCTATTTTGCACACTAACTATTTAGGTGCATATAGAGGTTTTTATATTGCTTTATAATAACTATTTATACGAAAAATAAATAGTGCTTTTAAAATTTATTGTTAATGAAATAAAAGATATACTCAAATAAGATTTGATAAATTATTATGAAATTGACATAATTATGACATTCAAATCAAAATGATTTTACATTTACGAAAAATATGGTAAACTTTGAAAATGTTATGAAAACAGAGTATAATGATAAAGAAATCGCTTTCAAGGAGGAAGTTTATGACTGTAACAATTTATGATGTAGCTAGAGAAGCTAGAGTATCTATGGCTACTGTTTCGCGTGTCGTAAATGGTAACCAAAATGTAAAACCAGAAACCCGAGACAAAGTGAACGAAGTAATAAAAAAATTGAGTTATCGTCCTAACGCAGTAGCAAGAGGATTAGCTAGTAAACGTACGACGACTGTTGGAGTAATTATCCCAGATATTTCAAATGTGTATTATTCACAACTCGCACGTGGTTTAGAAGACATTGCTACGATGTATAAGTATCATTCAATCATCTCTAATTCTGATAATGATCCAAGCAAAGAGAAAGAAATTTTTAATAATTTATTAAGCAAACAAGTAGATGGCATTATCTTTTTAGGTGGTACCATATCAGAAGAAATTAAAGAGTTGATTAATAAATCATCTGTACCAGTGGTTGTGTCAGGTACGAATGGTAAAGATGAAGGAATTTCATCTGTTAATATTGATTTCCAAACTGCTGCAAAAGAAATAACTGCACACCTGATCGAAAAAGGGGCAAAGCGTTTTGCTTTTGTAGGTGGAGATTATTCCAAAAAGGCACAAGATGATGTGTTAGAAGGATTAAAAGAAGTCTTATCAGAAAATCAATTAACATTAGATGAACAATTAATCTTCAATGGTAATGAAACATATAAAGATGGTTTACGTGCATTTGGTGCATTAAAATCTACTAAACCAGATGCTATTTTATCAATTAGTGATGAACAAGCAATTGGTTTAGTTCATGCAGC
The DNA here is from genome assembly GCF_017891615.1 of Staphylococcus sp. GDY8P198P. Taxonomy (NCBI): domain Bacteria; kingdom Bacillati; phylum Bacillota; class Bacilli; order Caryophanales; family Staphylococcaceae; genus Staphylococcus; species Staphylococcus sp. GDY8P198P. Next base: position 95,955 of record NZ_JAESJQ010000016.1, on the reverse strand, counting down.
ACAAGATGAGGGTGTAACTGTTCCGGATGATTTACAAATTGTTAGTTTTAATAACACACGATTAGTAGAAATGGTTAGACCACAATTATCAAGTGTAATTCAGCCATTGTATGATATTGGTGCAGTGGGAATGAGATTATTAACCAAATATATGAACGAAGAAGAAATTGATGAACCTAATGTGATTTTACCGCATAGAATTGAATACAGAGGTACAACAAAATAAATTTAATAAAACACAGATGTTATGACCAAAATCCATGTTTAAAATGATTTTGCTGTACTAGTTTAGCAAGAATACACTGGTTTTAAGTTTTACCTGAGCTGAAATTCATGTATAAGCCCCACTAATCTCAATGAGCTGAGTAGTGGGGCTTTATCACGCTTTGTGTTTTTTATGTAGTAAAACTATAAAAATAAGGGTTATTTAAACCAGCTTAATACTTGAGTTGCATGTTTCATATTGATCTCTGTAATTTCTTTACGTCTGGGTATCAATTGATAATCTAATTTTTGGTCTTTCCAAGTCTTTGGTAATTCACAAGTAGCATAAGGTGTCCACTTAGCAACCCATTTTTCAGGCAATTCACCTTGTTGTTGTTGTTCACCAATTAATGCTAAAAAAACATGCGTCCATGCACGAGGTACAACTTTCCAAATATTGTAACCACCGCCACCAAACATAATCACTTTTCCATCAGTATATTTATCTGCTAATGCTTTAATTTTATAGGGGATTTCATATAGTGTATTTAGTGTACAACTCATATGTGTGAGTGGATCTAAATAATGAATATCTACACCATGCACACTCACAATGATATCAGGTTTGAAAGAGGCAACAACAGGTTCTAATGTTTCATTTAAGACCTCGAGATAAGAATCATCTTCTGTGTACGGTTCAAGTGGTATATTGACGGTATAACCGAAGCCTTGTTCATTGCCGCGTTCTGTATAGTTTCCCGACCCAGGGAATAAAAATTTACCTGTTTCATGTATAGAATAAATTAATGCATCGTTGTTAGTATAAAAACTCCATTGTGTTCCATCCCCATGATGTGCATCTGTATCTATACACATTACTCGTAAACCATAATGCTTGATGAGATAAGCAATGGCAATTGCCACATCATTGTATATGCAGAAACCATTGGCACGACCTGGCAAACTATGATGCAATCCACCACCTAAATGGCAACCATTGGTGAATGTACCGTCCATAATTTTATCAGCTAAATTAAGGGCACCACCCACAATGCGTGCACTGTGTTTATGCATCATTCTAAATTGCAGTGTATCGCTTCCATCTAAGCCATATTTCTTGGCTTCATTGTCATTTAAAATGCCATGTGATGCACGTCTAATAGATTGTATATAATCATAGCTATGAATTAAATTTAATTCGTCATCTGTTGCAATCCGTGGTCTAACAATGTGTTCAGGTTTTAAATAACCTAAATCACTTAATAGTTCAGTTGTCAGTTTCAATCTCATTTGATTGAAAGGATGTTGATTACTAAAACGATATTGTAAGATTTCGTTTGAATAAACAAAACCAGTATTTTGGGTATTGCTCATATTGATTTAACTCCCCTTTAAAAGAAAAAGCGATTCTTGTATCTTAAATCATCGAATGCTTGTAACTGATCAATGGAAATGCGTGCACCTATTCTTGCCATTAAACAATTAGCTGGATGGCTAGTGATTTCAGGATCATCTGTAGCAAAAATCTCTAGGCCCCCATAACCCATTAATTTTTGCATTAGTTTTTTATACGCGTAAACATCCAGACTTGCATTTTTTAAATCCCAATGCCAATAATACTCAGTGGTTAATACGATATAATCTTCATATTCATCAGCAGTCAAACTTAAACGAATGAGTTTACTGCCTAAATGTAAATGTCGATAAGGTAAACTGATTTCTATGGCACCCAGTTCTATTAAGTACTCAAGGTTACCATCCGACCAACGTTCTAATGGATCAGGATAATGATAGGTGACATAACCAATAATATGTTTATGTTCTCGTATCACAAAAATTCTACCTTCTGCTAATTCACTAATTTCTTTTATAGCTATAAATTGATCGTCGGGTTGTCGAAAAGCAGAAAGTCCATCATCAAAAGTCATAAGTTCAAGATTTTCTCTAGAAACAGGACCTTCTATAATAAATGTACCTTCGTCCAAATGAAATGTTTGAAATTGATACGTTTTTATATGTTCCATTTTTTCACTCCAAACGACTGTAGATGAATATCATATTCATTCTTTAATACTTTTAGTATAAGGGATTTTAGAAAAAATTAACACGATAATGTATCCGTTTACACCGATTATTTTGAAAATTGCGAATTTGTTAGTTATAATATGCATTAAGCATTCGATTTCATTAAGAGGGGGATTTAGAATGAAAGTAGAAGTATATAAAGGGGAAGAAGGAAATTTTAACCTTCAAAACTATGAGAAACAATACAACAACTTTGATTGGAAAGAGGTCGAAAAAGCATTTTCATGGTATGACACTGGTAAAGTGAATATGGCGCATGAATGTATCGATCGTCATGTGGATGAAGGTAAAGGAGAAAAAGTTGCACTTCATTATAAAGATGATCAGCGACAAGAAAGTTATACTTTCAGTGAAATGAAATCAAAATCGAATAAAGCTGCAAATGTTTTAAAGGATAAGGCAAATGTTGAAAAAGGTGATCGTGTATTTATTTTCATGCCACGAACACCTGAACTTTATTTTGCATTATTTGGTATTTTGAAAATAGGCGCAATTGTCGGCCCATTATTTGAAGCATTTATGGAAAAAGCTGTTGGAGATAGACTAGAAAATAGTGAGGCGAAAGTAATTGTTACTACTAATAGCTTATTACCAAGAATACCTGTAGATAAATTACCAAATTTAGAAACAATCATTGTAGTTGATAATGATGTAGATCGCGCATATGTAGATTTCAATAGTGAGTTTGAACAAGCAAGTGATCAATTTGATACGGAATGGTTAGATTTAGATGATGGTTTGATTTTACATTATACATCAGGATCAACTGGTCAACCTAAAGGTGTACTACATGCGCAAAAATCAATGTTGGTACATTATATTTCAGGTAAATATGTACTTGATTTTAAAAATGATGATGTGTATTGGTGTACAGCAGATCCAGGATGGGTCACTGGTACATCGTACGGTATATTTAGTCCTTGGTTAAATGGCATTACGAATTGTATTGCGGGAGGTAGATTTTCTCCTGAAGCATGGTATGGCATGATAGAAGAATTTAAAGTGACTATCTGGTATACAGCACCAACAGCATTAAGAATGTTAATGAGTGCTGGTGACGATATCGTCGAAAAATATGACTTGTCATCATTGAAGAGCATTTTATCTGTCGGTGAACCGTTAAACCCTGAAGTCATTAAATGGGCAAAAGATGTATTTGGATTACGTGTATTAGACACTTGGTGGATGACTGAAACAGGTGGTCATATGATTGTAAATTATCCTTCGATGGACGTGAAATTAGGCTCAATGGGTAAACCTTTACCAGGCATTGAGGCATCAATCGTAGATGACCAAGGTAATGAATTACCCCCTAATCGCATGGGTAATTTAGCAATTAAAAAAGGTTGGCCATCCATGATGATTTCTATTTGGAATAATCCTGAAAAATATGAATCGTATTTTATCGGCGACTGGTATGTTTCTGGAGATTCCGCTTATAAAGATGAAGACGGATATTTCTGGTTCCAAGGTCGTGTTGATGATGTAATCATGACAGCAGGAGAACGCGTAGGTCCATTTGAAGTAGAATCAAAATTAGTGGAACATGAGGCAGTTGCAGAAGCAGGAGTCATTGGTAAACCTGATCCTGTACGTGGTGAAATTATCAAAGCATTTGTTGCCCTACGTCCTGAATTCAAAGAAAGTGAAGAGTTGAAAGAAGAAATTCGTAAATTTGTTAAAGAAGGATTAGCTGCACATGCTGCACCACGTGAAATAGAATTCAAAGAAAAATTACCTAAAACACGTTCAGGTAAAATTATGCGTCGCGTATTAAAAGCATGGGAACTTGATTTGCCAGAAGGTGACTTAAGTACAATGGAAGATTAATTAAATACAAAGTGTTTTACGATTATTCAGTAAGCAAAAATAGCTAAAAACACTCCTTTATTGATAAGTTTTAACGCAGCTTAAAATTTTGAAATAAAGGAGTTTTTAGTGTAATAAGACAATGTAAGTGGAAATGTATATCATATCTTTACAAAAGACGCTTATTATTTTGAAAGCGCTATCTCTATTAATCGACAACACAACATTATTTAGTTATTATGAATGTGTAAGGAATTTTGACTCACTGATTGAAATTTGATTTTTAAAAGTGATTAAAATTTATATAAGAAGGGGCGAATTAATTTGGCACATTTATCAGACTTAGATATTGCTAATCAATCAACATTACAACCAATTGGAGATATTGCTGAAAAAGTGGGTATTCCTGCAGATGCTTTAGAACCATATGGACACTATAAGGCTAAGATAGATATCAACCAAGTTAAACAAAAAGAGAACAAAGGGAAAGTAGTGTTGGTAACAGCTATGAGCCCAACACCAGCTGGTGAAGGGAAATCAACAGTTACAGTGGGATTGTCAGATGCATTTAACCAATTGAAGCAAAATGTCATGGTTGCTTTACGTGAACCTGCTTTAGGACCAACATTTGGTATTAAAGGCGGGGCGACAGGTGGTGGTTATGCTCAAGTATTACCAATGGAAGATATTAACTTGCATTTTAATGGTGACTTCCATGCGATTACTACAGCGAACAATGCTTTATCAGCATTTATTGATAATCACATTCATCAAGGAAATGACTTAGGTATAGATCAAAGAAGAATTGAGTGGAAACGCGTTTTAGACATGAATGATCGGGCCCTAAGAAATGTGATTGTAGGATTAGGCGGACCAACACAAGGTGTACCTCGCGAAGATGGCTTCAATATTACAGTGGCTTCAGAAATTATGGCGATTTTATGTTTAGCTAACGACATTCAAGATTTGAAATCTAAAATCAGCAAAATTACAGTAGGTTATACAAGAGATCGTAAACCAGTCACTGTTGCGGATTTAAAAGTTGAAGGTGCTTTAGCGATGATACTTAAAGACGCAATCAAACCGAATTTAGTACAAACGATAGAAGGAACGCCTGCATTAGTACATGGTGGTCCATTTGCAAATATTGCACATGGTTGTAACTCGATTCTTGCTACACAAACTGCTAGAGAATTAGCTGATATTGTCGTAACAGAAGCAGGATTTGGCTCAGATTTAGGTGCTGAGAAATTTATTGATATCAAAGCGCGTGAAGCAGGATTTGAACCATCAGCAGTTGTAGTAGTGGCTACAATTCGGGCGATTAAAATGCATGGTGGCGTTGCAAAAGACAACCTTAAAGAAGAAAACGTTGAAGCATTAAAAGCAGGAATTGTAAACTTAGAACGCCATGTAAATAATGTGAAAAAATATGGATTAGAACCAGTGATTGCATTAAATGCATTTATACATGATACAGAAGCAGAAACTAAATTTGTTCAAGAATGGGCAAAAGAAAATGGTGTTCGACTAGCTTTAACAGAAGTTTGGGAAAAAGGTGGTAAAGGCGGTATCGATTTAGCTAACGAAGTGTTAGAAGTAATCGAACAACCACAAGATTTCAAACATTTATATGAACTAGAGCAACCATTAGAAGATAAAATTGAAACAATCGTAAAAGAAATTTACGGCGGTAGCAAAGTAACATTTAGTAGTAAAGCTCAAAAACAATTAAAACAATTTAAGGAAAATGGTTGGGACCATTACCCTGTATGTATGGCCAAAACGCAATATTCATTTTCAGATGATGCTACATTGTTAGGTGCACCTGAAGGTTTTGAAATTACAATCCGGGAATTAGAAGCTAAAACAGGTGCTGGATTTATTGTAGCACTGACTGGTGCAATAATGACAATGCCTGGATTACCAAAACAACCCGCCGCATTAAAAATGGATGTTACAGATGATGGACATGCAGTAGGTTTATTCTAAATAATTGTACAAAAAAGAGCCTTTGATATAATACAAACGTCAATTTCTATCGAATCATATAAGAACTAATCTTAATTAGTGAGACTAAAATAAAAACACTTTCGTTGAGTTCATTTAAAATGAATAATACGAAAGTGTTTTTCTATGCATAGACTTGCTAACTTAATAAAATTTAAAAACATGTATATGATTAATTTTATTTAGTCATTAAATGAGCTTTAATATCATAATTTTCTGCACGTCTATAATCATAAAGGGTAATTTCATCTTCTACTAACATACGTTTTAACACATAATGTTGTCTATTTAAACTGACTTGAATTTGATCTCTAGATTTAAGAGAGCCATCTTCATTATAGGGTGTGTAATAGTATGGGCTTTGTAATAACCCAACTAAATAAGCAGATTCAGCAATATTCAAATCCTCAGCAGGTTTGCCAAAAATACTATAAGCAGCTGAACCAATGCCAGAAATATTTGTGCCATTATAATCACGACCAAAGGGAACAATATTTAAGTATGTATATAAAATTTCGTCTTTAGTCAGTATTTTTTCTGCGCGCATTGAGAGTACTAGTTCATTTGCTTTTCGGTTATATGTTTTTTTATTGGTTAAAACTTGGTTTTTAACAAGTTGTTGCGTAATTGTACTACCTCCAGTAGCATCACTTGAATTAAATATATCCTGTCCAATTGCTCTTAAAACTGCTTTAGGTAATATACCATTATGACGAAAGAACAAACTGTCCTCTGAAGCTGTTAATGCTTTGATCACATTGCTATCAACATGTTTTGGACCAACAATAAGTGTATTAATAGAATTGTTATATTCTGATAAAATATTGTCACTTTTATAATCAATATCTTCATTACCAGACACATTTAATAATTTATGTTTTAATTCATTATCTGACATATGCGTTGCTTCTTTTGTTAAATTTTGAAAATAAAGCACAGTTATTGCTAGTAAAATAAGCAAAGTACAGCCAAATATGAAAAACAAACCTACGAAAAAGTGTTTGATTTTTTTATAAATAAATTCAAACTGTTCCAGTCTGGTAAGTTGTTTATTTTTACGAATGTCTGTATCAAACGTTTGTTTTTCCATTGTGGTCCTCCTTAGCTAAACAGTATTATAACATAAGATAGACTGTTGACTTTTAAAATAGAATTAAATATAATAAATATCAATTCGATATCGTTTTTGGATAGAGGAGAAGTAATATATTGTATCATCTTCAGAGAGTTAGTGGTTGCTGTGAACTAACGTTGATCTTTATATGAATACACCTTTATAATGCAATTATCCAAACGTTTTAGTTAATGAACGTATCATTAATAAAGTTGTTTGACTTAAAGTATGGTGGTACCGTGCACTTGCGCCCTTACATAAATATGTAAGGGCGCTTTTTTGCATTTTCTAATATTATTTTTCTTGAATGATGGAAGTGATGCAAATAAAGCCTATTCAAAACTTTATCAATATTTAATTAGGAGGTTGATATCATGACAAATGCATTAATTGAAGAATTAAAATGGAGAGGCTTAATTTATCAACAAACGGATGAAACAGGTATTGAAAATTTATTAAATAAAGAACAAGTTACGTTATACTGTGGTGCCGATCCAACTGCAGATAGTTTACACATTGGTCATTTATTACCATTCCTAACTTTACGTCGCTTTCAAGAGCACGGTCATCGACCGCTTGTGTTAATTGGTGGCGGTACTGGAATGATAGGCGACCCATCTGGTAAATCAGAAGAAAGAAAGTTACAAACTGAAGAACAAGTTGAAATCAATGTACAAGGTATTAGTAAACAAATGCATAAAATTTTTGAGTTTGACACAAATAAAGGTGCAAAACTAGTTAATAATAAAGATTGGCTTGGACAAATATCATTAATTGAATTTTTACGAGATTATGGTAAACATGTCGGTGTAAATTACATGTTGGGCAAGGATTCTATTCAAACGCGTTTAGAACATGGCATTTCGTTTACTGAATTTACTTACACAATTTTACAAGCAATTGATTTTGGACACCTTAATCAATCATACAATTGTAAAATTCAAGTAGGCGGTTCAGACCAATGGGGCAATATCACTAGTGGTATTGAACTCATGCGTCGTATGTATGGGGAAAATGAAGCATTTGGTCTGACGATTCCGTTAGTAGTTAAATCTGATGGTAAAAAATTTGGTAAAACAGAAGGTGGAGCAGTATGGTTAGATGCTGACAAAACAAGCCCTTATGAATTCTACCAATTTTGGATTAATTCAACGGATGAAGATGTTATTAAATTTTTAAAATACTTCACATTTTTAAGTAAAGCAGAAATAAATGATTTAGAAAAATCATTGCAAGAAGCACCACATTTACGAGAAGCACAAAAAGCATTAGCTGAAAATGTTACTAGATTTATTCATGGCCAAGATGCATTAGATGATGCAATTAGAATTTCACAAGCTTTATTTTCAGGTGATTTGAAATCACTTTCAGCTAAAGAATTAAAAGAAGGATTTAAAGATGTACCGCAAGTTGACTTAAACCACACGACTTCGAACCTTGTTGAAGCCATCGTTGAAACTGGCATATCTTCATCTAAGAGACAAGCACGTGAAGATATAAATAATGGTGCGATTTATATAAATGGTGAAAGACAACAAGATGTAAATTATGAATTGTCAGACGATGATAAAATCGATAATGCATTTACAATTGTACGTAGAGGTAAGAAAAAATACTTTATGATAAATTATAAATAAGATTATACTTAATCGTAAGATTTGAAATATAAAAGGTGAGTGGAACTGAATTCTAATTTTATTAAAATGATTTCGTCGTCCCACCACTAGTAGCGAAGACTACAATTGAAAAAAGTAGAGCTAAAGCTCATGCATAAGTCCCACTACTCAATAAATTGAGTAGTGGGACTTTATCATCTACTGACAAAATAAAGGAGTCTGGGACANNTGTCCCAGACTCCTTTATTTTAAGATTAAGTTTTGTGTCTTGTTTTCTTAACATATTACCACATTTTATTAATTAAAAGGGACGACTTCCTCTTTAGATGAGTCTTTGGTATTAGACTTTTGTTCTGTTAATTTTACATCTATACTTTGTGTTTTACCTTTTCTTTCAATTGTTAAATTAACACTATCTCCCGGTTTTTTATGCTCATATAAATAAGAGCGTAGTTCTGTATCTTCTTTGACTTTTTCATCATCAATTTTTGTAATAATGTCGCCTTCCTTTAATCCACTGTCAGCATATACTTTTGCTACATATACACCTTGTTTTCTATCCGTATTTAATTGTTTTTTATACTCATCTGGTATTTCACTTAAATTTAGTAAACCAATACCAATAGAAGGGCGGTCGATTTTTCCGTTTTTAACGAGTTCCTTAATTGTAACTTTCACTTCGTTACTAGGTATAGCGAAACCAATACCTTCAACTTGTTCATTCGCTATTTTCATAGAATTTATACCTACTAAATTCCCATTTAAATCTACTAACGCACCACCAGAATTACCAGGGTTAATGGCTGCATCTGTTTGTAGTACATTTACTTTGTTCGCACCTGCTGATGTTTGCGTATCAATTGTACGTTCACTTGCTGAAATAATACCTGATGTAACAGAATTTGCGAATTCTAAACCAAGTGGGTTACCCATTGCAAATACACTGTCACCTGTTTTCACTTTAGAGGAGTTTGCAAAGTCTATCGCTTTTGTACCTTTGGTATCATCAATTTTTAATACAGCAATATCAGTAAGTGCATCTTTACCTATTAATTTGGCATCTACTTGTTTAGAATTATGTAATTGTACTTTAATTTCGCTTGCGCCATCAATTACGTGATTATTCGTAACAATATATGCTGATCCATTATTCTTTTGATAAATCACACCAGAACCCACGCCAGCTTCTTCAGATTTAGCAGATTTCCCTTTAAGCAAATCATCTAAATTTTGGGCTTTTTGCATATTGATGACACCGACAATTGCAGGTGATACATCTGTAATCATTTGATTGACAGAATCATATTTATCATTTTTGCCATCTAATGAATTACCAGCATTACTATTATTGTTCGCTTCTTTGACGGTTGAACCATTATCATTTAAAACAGTATTCTCCATCAATTTGCCAATACCTAAGACAATGAGTGCACCTATGATACCAGCTATTAGTGCAACAAGAACAGTTTTAAACCAAGGGAATTTTGGTTTTGTTTGTTTACTAAATGTCGTCTGAGTGTTATTTGATGTTTGCGCGTCAGGTTGTTTATTATTTATATTTTGATCGTTGTTAAATTCTGACATATTATACCTCCGATTTATTCTATAAAACCTATTATGAAAGGTTTGTCCAACTTTTTCTAGTATATCACTATACAACTTTAGACTGAAATATAAATTATCTTGTTCATTAATGCACTAAATGATAGAATCAATAGGGTAATATAAGGTAAAAAAAGTAGGTGGAAAAATGTATAGAATTGTTAGCGGTATATTAAATTTTATTTTACGTAAAATATGTAAATCATTAGAAGTACAAGGAAAAGAAAACATCCCTCAATTACATAGATACGTCGTCACTTGTACCCACGAAAGTTACAATGAAGTCATTATGCTAGGTATGGCTATTTATCCAAACCAAATTCATTATATGGCCAAAAAAGAGTTGTTTAATAGCAAATGGTTCGGTGGATTTTTAAGTTCACTTAATGCTTTTCCAGTTGACAGAGAAAATCCTGGTCCAAGCACGTTGAAAAAGCCAATTAAATTATTAAAAGAAAATAAAACAGTCGGTATTTTTCCAACTGGACATCGTATGAAATATGATGAAGGCTCACCGATGAAACGTGGCGCAGTTACAATCGCTATGATGGCTCAAGCACCAATTTTACCAGCGGCATATATTGGACCCAAAAAAATCAAAGGTTTAATCACGGGTAAAGCAATTATTAAATTTGGTGAACCCATCGAAACAAAAAACTTGCCTAAAGATATGAAACGAAATGAAAAATTAGAATATTTAACAAAAGAATTGGAAAAAAGAACAATTCAATTACAAAATGAATTAAATACGTATGCAGCACATAAATAGTTAATTTTACTCATTTTGAATCTTATTTTATATACGAAATTTATAGAACTTGTGTTATTATGGAATTGTACAATGACAACAAGTAAAACGCTTTCATTCACCACGTGGACATTTTGTACATGTGGTGATTTTTTAGGTAATTTATTGGGAAATGGGGAATGATTATGTATAGTTTCTTTCAACGTTTGGGAAGATCGCTCATGTTGCCAGTTGCAGTGTTACCAGCAGCAGCAATTATCGTTGGTATTGGTAATGCATTAACAGCACTCGGTATATTGCCAACTATAGCTGCGTTCTTTTCTACAGCAGGCTCAACGATTCTAGAACAACTAGGAATATTATTTGCGATTGGGGTCGCTTTAGGTATGGCGAAAAAAAATGACGGAGCAGTGGCGCTTGCTGCAGCTGTTGGTTTCTTCTTAACAACCGTCGTGCTTAGTCCTGAAAAATTAGCACCATTATTGGGTGTAAAAGAAACAGGAGTAAATGAAGCGTTCGAACAAATGAATAATCAAAACGTCTTAATCGGTTTGATTATTGGTTTAGTTGCTGCATATACGTATAACAGATTTAGTAAAACAGAGTTGCCAACAGCATTATCGTTCTTTAGTGGTAAACGTTTGGTACCTATTTTAACTGCATTCTTTAGTATATTTATAGCAGTTATTATGTTATTTGTTTGGCCGGTTGTGTACTCAGCAATTGTTACATTTGGAACATGGATATTGGATTTAGGACCTGGTGGAGCATTTTTATATGGCTTTTTCAACCGTTTGTTAATACCTACCGGGTTGCACCATGCATTGAATACAGTGTTCTGGCTTGATTTAGTAGGTATTAATGATATCGCTAAATTCCAAACAGGTGATGGTGCCGTTAAAGGTATTACAGGACGCTATATGGCTGGTTTCTTCCCAGTAATGATGTTTGGAATTCCAGCAGCAGCATTAGCGATGTATCATACTGCTGAGACAAAACAGAAAAAAAGAGTTTATGGTTTAATGTTTGGTGGAGCTATTTCAGCATTTTTCGTTGGCGTGACTGAGCCAATCGAATTTTCATTTATGTTTGTAGCACCAATACTATTTGTCATTCATGCACTATTAACTGGTTTATCTCTGTTTATTGCAGCGCTATTCCACTGGACAGCAGGGTTCTCATTTAGTGCAGGATTAATTGACTTTTTACTATCTCTGATTAATCCAGTAGCAAATCATCCACTGATGTTAATGGTTCAAGGTGTAGTGTTCTTTGTGATTTATTATGTTGTATTTAGATTAGCAATAAAATGGTTGAAACTTAATACGCCTGGTCGTGGTGATAACTTACTACCTGATCCGACATCTGAAGAAGCTACAACAGGTGACACTGCAGATTCAGCTGAGTCTGAAGGGGAGTTACAGACAAATAAGTATTCAAAAACGGCTAGTCAAATTTTAGAAGGTCTTGGTGGCAAAGAAAACATTACTTCTTTAACAAACTGTGCTACACGTTTACGTATGGAACTCAATGATAATAGCATTATTGATGAAACTAAGATTAAAGGTGCTGGTGCAGTAGGTGTTACAACAAGTGGTAAGCACAACACCCAAGTTATCATTGGTACGCAAGTACAACAAGTAGCAGACGAAATGGAAGCACAATTAGAAGATCATAATTAGATAGCATCCTTTGAAAGATTTATTATAAAGATACAGCAATTCATAAAATCACGTTTGGAAATAATCAATAAGTACATGTTATCGTTTCATTTTCAAGCGTGATTTTATTTTCAAATTAATTCTATGAAATTAATAATATTTTTCTATATATATCTTTTGGAAATACATTGCTCTTTTCACATGTAAATAGTACGATATACTAGTATCAGAATTTTCTGATTAAAGGAGAGGAACTAAGATGAAGTCGGTATTATTTGATGTTGATGGTGTGTTTTTAAGTGAAGAAAGGTGCTTTGATGTATCTGCATTAACTGTTTATGAAATGTTAATGAGTAAAGATTATATTGGTATTGACCCGTCTATAGATTTTCATGAACTGGATGATGAGCAAATTTCTGAAATAAGAGATATTGTCTTCTACCATGATGAAATTTTAACAAAGTTAAAATCTTTAGGTTTGAATTCAAACTGGGATATGTTATTTATCGTTATTGCATTACATTACATTGATTTATGCAAATCACTTTCTCAAGAGGAATTATCTATTGCATTGAATACTGAAAGCTTTAGTGAACAAACGCTACAATTTCTCGGTGATCATATTTCAAATATTGAGCTTAATTTTGAATTACCACTTTCATTTTTAGATGGTTTAAGTTCTGGTAAAGAAAATATATACCAAGCATTAATTGAACATGCAAAAGTACAGTTAAATACAGAAGATGCTGAATTATTTGAGTTGAAAAGTCCATTCTGGACGCTAGCACAAGAAATTTATCAGGAATGGTATTTAGGTTACCAATTATATAATGAAGTAGAACAGAAACAACAACGCACTGACTTTAAAAAGGGCTATATATATCAAGAGGTAGTGCTTAGACCTGTTAGTGAAATCAAGCAATTGTTAGAAGATTTGAAAGAGGCTGGTTACCAAATAGCTATTGCAACAGGTCGACCACGAACTGAGACAATTGTTCCATTTGAGACATTAGGCATTAAATCTTTGTTTGATGATTTACATATTGTAACAGCTAGTGACGTATTGAATGCAGAAGAGCATTTTCCTGAATTAAAGCCGCTAGGGAAACCAAACCCGTTTAGCTATTTAGCAACGCTTGATGGTAATATTTTGGAACATTATAAAAAATATGCAACAAATCAAGAAAATCGTGTAAATCCAGATGAAGTATTTATTGTTGGTGATTCATTAGCTGATTTATTAAGTGCGAAAAAGATAGGCGCAACTTTTATCGGTCCTTTAACAGGTTTGAAAGGCCAAAATGCACGTGAGGAATTAGAAAGTTATGATGCAGAATATATCGTTAATCATGTAGGTGAAATTCGAGATATTTTATTATAATACAAACGTTGACGATTGAGGAATATAAGAAATATTAATGTATATAAGCACATCTTGATAAAGATGATTACGATTAATGAGTTACTGGTTTTACTTGTACTAAAGCGCATATATAAACATTTTGGATGATATGAGTAGCACCACGATGATGTTTGAATGTATCGATTACAATTTCAGAGATTGTTTCAACGATTTCATTCACATGTCGTGACATATCATTTGAGGGAATAAGAACTGAAGTTTCCATTGGTAGAGTGTTGAGTCATGTTGTAATCTTTATACATAAGGCACTTCGTTAATTTAGTTTAGTGGGATTTATTAAATTATACGAAAGGCCTTATTTTTTTGAATAACAAAATATAAATTGTACCGATTTTGTAATGTGTTGACGCCCTGGGAATTGATATGAGTGAGAGACTACAGGCTCGAGCCATATCCCCAGGCAAGCATGCACAGCCAAAATCGTAATATTTTTAATATAAAGAGGACCAATCCATATTAAGGATTGGTCCTCTTATTTTGAGCATGTGCATTTATGCCCTAGACTCTTAAATAGTATTAACATGAATAGGGCGGTTAATAATAGTTTGAAATAAAAGTATTTTGATTAAAAAAACTGAAAGGCAACCATTTTGTTGTCCTTTCAGCTTATTATTGTTAAATATTATAATTTTCACTTACTGCAACATCTAATTCTACACTTCTTATTAAATTAAATCCTTCAATTTCATATAAAGCATCGATTACATCTTGTGTTACAGGATGATCAATTGATAAAATCATCAACGCATTACCACCTTGGTTTGTGCGTCCTAAATGCATAGAAGCGATATTGATATTGTATTCGCCTAATATTTGACCTGTACGACCTACGATACCTGGTCTATCGTTATGATTGATAACCAGTTGATGTTTTTCGGGTTTGAAATCAACAGGGTATTCATTAATACGTACGATTCTTGGACCATAGCCATTTAGTACAGTGGCACCAATTTTAATTTGTGTGTCCTTATTAATTAAAGTTAATTCAATATAATTGCTAAATCCACGATGTTTAGTATCTTTTTCTATATTATATGATACACCTTGCTCATTTAGTAACACTAAGGCATTTATTAAATTGACACGTTCTGCTAAATCTTGGCGTAATACACCTGATACAAGGGTTCTAGTAAGTAAACTTGTATCATCCAGTGCGATATCCCCTTTATATTTAATTTGTAACTCACGAGGGGCTTTTTCCAATAATTGAATACCTACTTCACCAGTTAATTTACTTAATTCAATATAAGGCTTTAATTCATCATTAATTTCATTGAAGGACATTTTTGGTGCGTTAATCGCATTAACGACATTACCGTGTTCAAATATGTCTATGATTTCATTAGCAACGGAGACTGCAACTTTTTCTTGTGCTTCAACAGTAGATGCACCTAAGTGTGGTGTGACAATTATTTTATCATGCGCAACAAGTGGTGATTCAGTTGCAGGTTCGCTTTCAAATACATCAATTGCAGCGCCCTGAATTTGATTGGTATCTAATGCTTCGACAAGCGCATCTTCATCAATGATACCTCCGCGCGCAACATTGATAATTTGAAGGGTCGGTTTTGCTTTTTCAAAAAATGCTTTATCTACAATACCTCTTGTTTTTGGTGTTAGTGGGGTATGCACTGTTACAAAATCTGCTTGTTCAGCAATTTCATCAACTGTAGCACGTGTCACATTAAGTTCTTTAGCTTTGTCTTCTGACAGATAAGGATCAAAAGCAAGTATGTTCATACCAAAGCTTTGTGCACGTTTTGCTACACCAATTCCAATTCTCCCAGCACCAATGACACCTAATGTTTTGTTATAAAGTTCAGTTCCTCTATAAGCTTTACGATCCCATTTTCCGTTTTTCAATGATTGGTGGGCTTGAGGGACGTTACGTGCCATGGATAAAATCATTGCCATCGAATGTTCAGTAGCTGAAATTGTATTCCCATCAGGTGCATTAATAACGATAACACCATGTTTAGTAGCAGCTTCTACATCAATATTATCCACACCAACGCCTGCACGTGCGATGACTTTTAAGTTTGGTGCAGCAGCAATGATATTAGAAGTGACTTGGGTTTGGCTTCGTACAATTAGACCCTCATAATTAGGAATGATTTCAGCTAATTCGGTTTCATTCAAATCAGTTTGAATGTCGACATTAAAATCGCTATGATCTGTTAAATTTTTTAAACCATCTGGTGAAATTGGATCTGAAACTAAAATTTTATACATATGCTTTTACGACCTCCATATATTGTGTGATAGCTTTACTAACATAAGATTCATTTCTAAATTCTGACAATAGTATTTCTAACGCTGATACAACTTGTAAAATATCAAAAGGCGATATTTGACCCATATGGCCAATACGTAATATTTGACCTTTTAAATGACCCTGGCCACCAGCAATCGTAATGGCAAATCTATTTTTTAATTCATTTTTAATATAGTTCAGTTCATCTTTAGATTTTGGAATAAACGCAGTGACAGTAGGAGATGCAAAAGCATCTTGGACCAATAACTCTAAATCTAATGCTTTCAAAGCTTGTCTTAGTCCATCTCTTATTGCATAGTGTCTATCTATCACTTGATCTAATCCTTCATCATTGACTAGTTCGGCATATGCATTTACACCTCTAAATAAAGAAACATTAGGTGTGAAAGGTGTTGAATGTTCAGACAATGATTTTAAATATTTATTTAAATCTAAATAAAATCTAGGCGTTATTACTTCGTTAAATCGTTCTTTTGCACGATTATTATAAGCTACAAATCCAAGGCCAGGTGGAAGCATAATTGCCTTTTGACTACCTGAAACAAGGACGTCGATATAATCCCGTTCTAAATCTACATCAACGGCTCCAATACAACTGACACCATCAACCACAAAATAAATCGATGAATCAAAGTCGCTTAATGCTTTACCTAGTTCATGTACAGGATGTAATACAGCTGTAGAAGTCTCACAATATTGGCTAAAGACTGCTGTGATATCAGTGTTTAAAGATTTTAAAAAGTCGATAAAATCAGGGACATTAACTGCTTGACCCCATTCAACTTCGAATATATGTACATTTTCATAATAAGTCTCTGCAATTTGTTTAAACCTATTGCCAAATGCACCAGAAACAATAATAACAATGTCATCATCTGGGTTTGCTATATTCAGCATACTCGCTTCAAGTACGCTTGTACCACTTGAAGTAAGTATCATAACCTCATTTTTAGAACCAAAGATTGGTTTAAGTGATTTAAAGGCTTGTTCTGCGATTGCTTCAAAATCACTTGATCGATGTCCGACCATCGGTAATTGTGTAGCGTGTAATATATGTTCTGGTACAGGTGTAGGTCCTGGTGTAAGTAACAAAGGATGATAATATTTCATGTGTAATTCCCCCAATGCTTATGATTGTCAAGTTTAGCAAATTTTCAGAAAATATAAAAGTGTAAAAATTTAAAATTATTAAATATATTCAAATTTCAAATAATATGTAAGGGTATACATTGTTATTATAATCATATTCCGTCATACATAAAATGATTGCAAAATTATTTTAATATTGGTTCTATTTTGACGTCGACATTGCCTCTTATAGAATTTGAAATCATGCAATTATTATCTGCAATCTTTAGTAACTTTGGTAGTTTCTTTTTTAATTGTTCTTTCTGTGTTGTATCCACTTTTATTTCTGGATAATGTGTAATAGTGTCCATTTTAAATTTGGCATTTTCGAATACAGCTAATCCAATTGTTGACTGTTGGATATCTATCTGTGTAAAACCTGAACGTTCTAATACAGCTGCAAGGGAAATGATATAACAAGATGATGCTGCCGAAACTAGTAACTCATCAGGATTCGTACCAGTTCCATTTCCTCCTAAACCTGCTGGGATAGATATTTGTTCATCTAAAACATCACCAGATAGTTTACCGACTGATTCACGTCCATCTGCCCATTTTGTAGTTACTTTAAATTGATGTTGGACCATTGCTTTGACCTCCAATGTTTTTATGATAACTTAAGTTTAGATGATTCTACTTTATATTGAAAGGGGAGGGCACTTTTTATGTCATTTGAATTCGAAAATCATCACATAATGTTAGTTGCGCATCGTGGCTTGGCAATGGATTATCCAGAAAATACTATCATTGCAATTCAAGCTGCCCTTCAAAGCAATGCAGATATATTAGAGATAGATTTACATAAAACGCGGGATGGTCAGTTAGTTGTGTTACATGATGATTCTATTGACAGAACATCCGATGGTAGTGGGAAGGTTAAAGAACAAACACTTAATGATTTAAGAAGATTTGATTATGGCATAAATAGTAGTCCAAGATATACAAAACAAACATTGCCTACATTAGATGAAGTATTAACATTAATCAAAGCATCGCCCAAGTTATTATTAATAGAAATGAAACAACCTAAAAACTATCCTGGCATTGAAAAAGATTTAATAGATAAATTAAAGCAATATGAATTAAATAAAAATCAAGTGATCATTCAATCATTTGATCAAAATTTTATAAAACAACTATATCTGAAACATTATGGTTATCGATTAGGTGTTTTACTTAGCAAAAAACGATATTGGTATAAAATGCCATCTTTTAAAAAAATAGCTGAATATGCTGACTATGTTAATCCACACTACTCATTAGTGACGGAAGCGTTTATGAAGAAGGCACATGACTATGGATTGAAAGTAATGCCTTATACTGTTAATGAAAAAAGGCAAGCGATAAAACTGATACGTATTGGTGTAGATGGCCTTATTTCTGACAAACCACATCGCTTATTTTGTTAAGTCAATGATTAGTTTTAAATAAAAGTTTGAGGTATCACTTTATCCGTTCTGTTAATGCGTAGATTTAAATTGGAATATATTATCAAAATTGACATGGTATAGACATCGAAGTAACTTTTTTAACATGCAGTCTGACAAGGGAAGATAACTTAGATTTCAAGATTAGTTAAGCTAAAGCTCATGCATAAGTCCCACTAACTCAATAAATTGAGAAGTGATTTAAGGATTACCTGAGCTAGCGCTCATGCATAAGTCCCACTAAGTCAATAAATTGAGAAGTGGGACTAAAATTTTTACTATTCATGTTATTTAGCGAATATTTTCTATAATTTTGTTGTTTAAATGTAGATTCTATTTACATTACAAAAGTAAGTTTCATTTACAGTTATACGTTTATTTTTGTTGGTTAATCCAATCATCTCTTAAAAGTCCCATTACATGGCAATCATTATATTTTCCTCGTGTATAGAAATGTTCTTGTAAGGTACCTTCAATTTTAAAGTTTTGTTTTTGGTAAATATGTACAGCTTTTTCGTTCGTAACGTCTACAAATAAATATATTTTATGAAGGTTTAACACTAAAAAGGCATAATCTATAGCCATTTTAAATGCTTGAGAGGCATATCCTTTACCACCATATCCTTCATCCACGATAATTTGTATTTCGCAATTGCTATGTATAAAATCAATTTCTACTAATTCCACGACTCCGATACGTTCAGAATCATTTTCAATAATAAATCTTCTTTCAGATTCATCTAATAGATGTTTTTTGTAGAGTGATTGTAATTCACTTAGAGACTGATAAGGTTCTTCAAACCAATAAGACATAATGGAATATTCATTATTTAAATGATGTACAAAGTCTAAATCTGTTTCTTCTAAAGCTCTGATTTTCAATGATAACACTCCTTTTTACTAAATATAAACAAAGTGAAGTAAAAAGTAAAATTGAAAGGGCGTACAGAGGGGATGTTATATCTTTCTTTAACATTTAGTGAGTGCAATGGCAAACATGAAGAAGAGCTTTAATATAGCAAAATTTATTAAGCTTTAGCTCTGAAATGATAGCATAATGGTTCATTGCATATAAATTAGCATGGAGAAATAAAAAAACACCGACAAAAAATTGTCGGTGTTTGAGTATGAAACTTATTATCTTGAGTAGTACTCAACGATAAGTTGTTCATTGATTTCAGCTGGTAATTCACTACGTTCAGGAATGCGAATGAATTTACCTTTTAAGTTGTCTGCATCAAATTCTAAGTAATCAGGTACAAAGTTGTTGATTTCAACAGATTCAGCAATGATATCTAATTTAGCAGATTTTTCACGTACTGAAATTTCTTGACCAGGTTTAAGTGTGTATGACGGAATGTCAACACGTTTACCATCAACTTCGATATGACCGTGGTTAACGATTTGACGTGCTTGACGACGTGTACGAGCTAAACCTAATGAATATACAACTGCATCTAAACGTGCAGCAAGTAATTGCATGAAGTTTTCACCGTGTACACCATGTTGGTTACCAGCGATTTCGAATGTGTTACGGAATTGTCTTTCAGTCATGCCATATAAATAACGTAATTTTTGTTTCTCACGTAATTGTAAACCATACTCTGACATTTTTTTACGTTGGTTAGGACCATGTTGTCCTGGTGCGTAAGGACGTTTTTCTAATTCTTTACCTGTACCACTTAAAGAAATACCTAAGCGACGAGATTTTTTCCAGTTTGAACCTCTGAATCGAGCCATAAATTGACTCCTCCTTTTTCTCTTTTATTGTTATGAAAAAACAAAAAAGAGTGTTGCATGCTTAATTGGATATATTGTTTTATGTGTCCTCGCCTCATAGCTACGGTTACACGGCACGCCCACTTTGGGAACAACATAGCGCCAATTAATATACAACTGCTAATTTCGTTTATTCACACAAAGAACATTGTATCATGATATATTAATCTGTCAATAGTCGACTTTGCGTTTGTTTATGATAGATAAGCATGCAATTTATGCTAATTGTTGTTCAATGATTTTTACAATTGCTTCTAATCCTTGTTTATCTTCATTATTAAAACAGTTTGTGATAGGTGCATCTATATCTAAAACACCTATTACATTATTATCTTTATGAATCGGTACTACAATTTCAGATTTACTGTTAGCATCGCAGGCAATATGACCAGGAAACGCATTAACATCTTCTACTAATTGCGTTTTATCTTGGGCAACAGCAGTACCACATACCCCTTTACCAATAGCGATATGTACACAAGCAGGGTGCCCTTGAAATGGTCCGAGAATCAATTCGTTATCTTCTACTAAATAAAAGCCAATCCAGTTAATTTGATCTATTGAGTCATTTAATAATGCAGATACGTTACTTAGGATAGCAATCATATTTGACTCATCTTCAATTAAACTTGAAACTTGTTTTTGTAATAAATCATAATTTGTTTCAGTGACCTCTAGCATAAAAAAACCTCACTTTTTACTTTTCATTTATTATAAAGACTGTTTTAATAGTAATCAATCAATAGATTTTAGAAGTTTTTCAAAATATCGTTATACATATGATTTAGGTGAGAATGAACTTATGATTAATTTTAAATAATTGAGATGATTCACTCATTTTCTCTTTAATGGGTAGGTATCTTACGTTATAATGAATAGTGATAAAATAGGAGGAGAAAACATATGGTATTGTATGTCATTTTAGCAATTATTGTCATTATACTGATTATTGTCGGTGTATTATTCTATATGCGTTCCAACAAAAGCCAAATGATTGAAAAGGCTGAAACGCGTAAATCAAAAGTAGAACAATTACCCTATGATGAAAGTCTATCTCAATTATCTGAGCTAACTTTAACTGGGGAAACAAAAACGACTTATAACGGTTTAAAACAAAATGCATTAGATAGTAAAAATCAATATTTATTGCCAGTCGAAGAAAAAATTCATCAAGCGGAAGGATTACTTGATAAATTTAAGTTTTCACAAGCTCAAACTGAGATTGATGAAGCACATGAACTAATGGATAAATATGAAGAAAACTACAACGAACTTAATTCAAATATTGAAAACATTTTAAATCTACATAAAGAAAGTGACCACTTATATGAAGAATGTAAGGTGGATTATCGTGAAATGAAGCGTGATGTGTTAGCCAATAGACACCAATTCGGTGAAGCGGCTGCTCCATTGGAACAAGAAATTGAAACTTTTGTTCCAGAGATGGAAACATACGAAACATTAAAAGAAGAGGGCAACTATAACCAAGCGTATGATCACATCAAAACACTTAATGAAGATATGAATTATCTTAAAAAAGATATGGATGAAATTCCTGAATTAATTAGAGAAGCACAAAAGGAATTACCAGGTCAATTCCAAGATTTAAAATATGGATGTCGAGATTTGAAAGTCGAAGGTTATGATTTAGACCATGTCAAAATTGATAGCTCATTACAGACGCTTAAAACAGAATTGAGTTTCGTAGAACCGATGATTAGCAGGTTAGAATTAGACGAAGCAAATGATAAATTAAATAGTATCAATGATCGTCTTGATGAAATGTATGAATTAATCGAACATGAAGTGAAAGCAAAAAATGAAGTAGAAGAAACAAAAGAAGTCATCACAGATAATTTATTTAGAGCTAAAGAAATGAATTATACATTACAAACTGAAATTGAATATGTGCGTGAAAATTATTATATAAATGAAAGTGATGTTCAAAATGTCAGACAGTTTGAAAATGAAATTCAGAGTATGATTTCAGTTTATGATGAAATTCTACAAGAAATGGCAAAGTCAGCTGTAAGATATAGCGAAGTTCAAGATAACTTGAAATATATCGCAGAACATGTTGATGTTATCAATGAAAAACAAGAAAAATTACAAAATCATTTAATTCAACTTCGCGAAGATGAAGCAGAAGCAGAAGAAAATATCTTGCGTGTACAAAGTAAAAAAGAAGAAGTTTATAGAAAACTCTTGGCGTCAAATTTACCAAGTGTACCTGAAAGATTCATCATTATGAAAAATGAAATAGACTACGAAGTACGTGAAGTAAATAAAAAATTCAGTGTAAGACCGATTCATGTAAAACAACTTAAAGATAAAGTATCTAAAGTAGTCTTACAAATGAATAAATTTGAAGATGAAGCTACAGATGTCCTCGTTAATGCAGTTTATGCTGAAAAATTAATCGAATATGGGAACCGTTATCGTAAAGAAAGTTCAAATATTGATAAAAGTCTTAACGAAGCGGAACGTTTATTTAAAAACAATCGTTACAAACGCTCAATTGAAATATCTGAACAAGCGCTTGAAAGTGTAGAACCGGGCGTTACAAAACAAATTGAATCACAAGTTATTAACTAAATAATAGTAATCTTATTTGAGGCTGGAACATTTTTATGTTCCAGCCTCGAATAATTTGTTGGACGTAGATGTTCGCATTAATAGATTATTAATATTTAATGGTCATTCAAAAATTTATTTCGATAGTGATGAAGAAATTATATTTTAAAAATCAATTTCTGTTTCACTCTCTTTTCTTTTTAATAAAAGCGAGTATAATGCTAAAAGGGAAACTTTAAAATATGAAATGAAATGTTGACATAAAATATAAATATGAAGCGTTTAAAAATATAAAATGATATACAATTGGAGTGAAAACATTGATTTATCTTGATAATGCAGCGACAACAAAACCAAGACAAGACGTATTAGATACCTATTTAAAAGTAAATGAGTCGTTATATTTTAATCCTAATAGCCCACATAAAGCAGGTATACAAGCAGAGCAGTTATTACAACAATCAAAAGATCAAATCAAAGAGCTATTTAAATTAGAAAAAGATTTTGATATTGTATTTACAAGTGGAGCAACTGAATCGAATAATATTGCAATTAAAGGAATTGCATACAAGAAAAAGGCATTTGCAAATGTCATCATTACCTCTGTTTTAGAACATCCTTCTGTTTTAGAGGTAGTACGTTCATTGGAAACTGAAGGGTTCGAAATAAGATATGTAAATATTACAAAGGATGGACAAATTGATTTAGAACATTTGGAATCGTTAATGTCAGACAAAGTAGCACTCGTGACTTGTATGCATGTCAATAATATTATGGGACAAATTCAACCTGTCGAAGCAGTGTCAAAAATAGTCCATCAATACCCTAAAGCACATTTGCATGTCGATGCAGTACAAGCAGTAGGTAAAATTGCTTTAAATTTTGAAGCTGCTGACACACTGAGTTTAAGTGGTCACAAATTTCATGGTTTAAAAGGGCAAGGTCTTTTATTTGTTCGTAATTTACATCAAATTGAGCCAATTGTGCATGGTGGCGGTCAAGAGTATGGACTTAGAAGTGGCACAGTCAATCTTCCTATTGATATAGCTATCATAAAAGCTTTAAAGATCGCTGCTAAAGAAAGTACGCAACTGTATGAAAAACTAAGTGAGTTCAATCAAGAAATTATACGATTTTTAAATGAATTTACTGGCGTGAAAGTTAATTCTCCTAGCGGTGCATCACCACATATTTTGAATGTTGGCTTTCCGGGTGTGAAAGGTGAGGTTTTAGTAAATGCATTTTCAAAATATGATATTATGCTTTCTACTACAAGTGCGTGTTCATCCAAAAAAGCTTCATTGAACGAGGTGCTTTTAGCAATGGATATTCCAAAAAAGCAAATAGAAGGCAGTATTAGAATATCGATGGGTGCCAACACTACCGCAGAAGATATTCGTGATTTTAAAGAGAAATTTAAGCTTGTATATGAAGAAGTGAAGGAGTTGTTAATATGATTTATGATCACATTTTAGTGAGATATGGTGAGTTGACTTTAAAAGGTGCTAACCGTAAAATGTTTGTTAATAAATTACGTTCGAATGTCAAACGTGCATTAATGCCACTGCAAGGATATAACGTCAAAGCCAATAGAGATAGAATGTACATTGAATTGTATGAAGGTGCAGATATTGAAGAAATGTGTCGTCGACTAGAAAAAGTATTTGGTATTTATTCTATTAGTCCTGTATTGAAAATTGATAAAACAATAGAAGCAGTACGTGATTTAGCAGTAAAATTTGCACAAGGTTATGCACATGGAGATACATTTAAGATTGATGTCAAACGTTCAGATAAAAACTTTCCGTTTGATACATATCAATTGCAAAAAGAACTCGGTGGTACAGTGCTAAACGCTACTGATAATCTAACAGTAGACGTACATAACCCGAACCATACGATTAAAGTAGAGGTTCGATTAGACGCTATTTATGTATATGATAAAGTAATTGCTGGATCTGGTGGATTACCAGTCGGTACAGGCGGTAAGACATTACTTATGTTATCAGGAGGTATAGATTCTCCAGTAGCTGGTATTGAAGTTATGAGAAGAGGCGTTACTGTAGAAGCCATTCATTTTCATAGTCCACCATTTACGAGTGAAAAGGCTAAGGACAAAGTAATTGAACTTACAAGAATCATGTCCGCTCATGTAGGTCCTATAAAATTGCATATCGTGCCATTCACTGCTTTACAAAAACAAATAAACAAAGTGGTACATGAGCGCTATACGATGACTTCAACACGTAGAATGATGATGAGAGTAGCGGACAAGCTTGTGCATGATATTGAAGGACATGCCATAGTAAATGGAGAGAATTTAGGGCAGGTTGCAAGTCAAACCCTTAAGAGTATGTATGCTATCAATCATGTGACGTCTACACCAATTTTACGACCGCTTTTAACATTAGATAAAGAAGACATTGTGAAGAAAGCTAAAGAAATTGGCACATTTGACGTATCTATCCAACCATATGAAGATTGTTGTACAATCTTTACACCTAAAAATCCTGTGACGGAGCCAGATATTGAAAAGGTGGAAAAATTTGAAACAGTGTATGATTTTGAACCACTTGTACAGGAAGCATTTGAACAAATAGAAACATTAACAATTACGCCAGACTATCAAAGTGAAAAAGATACTGAAACGCAAGCACTGGCAGATGATTTATTTTAACTTTTATTATGAATATTCAATTCCATACAAACAACATTAGCTAATCAGACATAAGAATAAAACAGACAGGGGATGGAATTATGCTAGATTGGGATATTTCGATCGTTCTTATAATTATACTTCTAGGGTTTTTAGCAGCGTTTATTGATGCTGTTGTAGGTGGCGGCGGTTTAATTTCTATTCCGGCATTATTAGCTGTTGGTATGCCACCAGCCGTTGCTTTGGGTACAAATAAATTAGCAAGTTCATTTGGTTCACTCACAAGTGCATTTCGTTTCTTGAGATCGGGTAATGTCGATTTGAAGATAGTAGGAAAGTTATTTCCATTTGTATTTATTTTGGCAATTTGTGGCGCGAGTGTAGCCACATTTCTACCAGCCGAGCTTTTAAAACCACTGGTTATCATTATTTTGACCTTAGTCATGATTTATACATTGGTGAAAAAAGATTGGGGCAATGTACGTACATATACAAAATTGACATTTGGTAAAGCAATTTTATTTGTAAGTATTATGTCGCTTATTGGATTTTATGATGGTTTTTTAGGTGGCGGCACTGGCTCATTTATGCTTTTTATTCTACTTATGTTCGGTTTTGATTTTTTAGGCGCTGCTGGCAATGCAAAAGTATTAAATTTTGCTTCTAACTTAGGCGCTTTAATTTTGTTTATGATATTAGATCAAGTTGACTATTTTTATGGTTTGATTATGGCAGTAAGTATGATTTGCGGATCGTATGTTGGGGCGACATTCGCAATTAAAAAAGGTGTCAGTTATGTAAAAACTTTATTTATTGTAGTAACTGCTGTTTTGATTATTAAAAATGCTTACGATTATATTATGCAATTAATCAATTGATCATGTTGAAAATTAAACTGTAATACTTCAATGGTATTCGGGTGTGTGCATGTGGCTGAGACAAAAAAATGTCTCAGCTTTTTTCATTTTAAAACGATTTGTTTTCTATATCACTCAGATCTTCCTCTTATTTTATTTTTCTTATAAAGGTATACATTGTTTAATTGATTATGTTTAAATTGTATTTGGAACGATTGAAAAAATATTCTGGGAGTGAATACGTTATGTCGAAAAAAAGAATAATAGCAATAGTACTTGCCGTAATAATCGTGCTTGGTGGTATTGTTATGAGTTCGATATCTACTGTGATATCTTCGCTTTTTAGTGAAGATGGCATGTCAGAAATGGATCCTTTTACTGAAACGGTAGAATCAGAAGGTGACAGTTCAAAACGCATTGTACACCTAACTTTAAATGGTGAAATTAGTGAAGGTACTGGTGAAGGAATGTTTGGAAGTTCTGGTTATAATCATGAAGCATTTCTTAAACAGTTGGATAAAGTGAAAAAAGATAGCTCGATAAAAGGTGTTTTATTAACCGTTAATACACCTGGCGGAGGTACATACCCAAGTGATGAAATTTATAAAAAAATTGAAGAAATAAAACAAAAACATAAAAAAGTTTATGTACATATGGATGCGATGGCTGCGTCTGGTGGATATTATATTTCTGCTCCTGCCGATAAAATATATGCTGGCCCTCAATCTACTACCGGATCCATTGGCGTTATTATGTCAAATGTTGATTATTCTGGATTACAAGAAAAACTAGGCATTAAGGAAAATGTCATTAAATCTGGTGAACATAAAGATATTATGAGTAGCTCTCGAGAAATGACTAATGAGGAAAAAGATATTTTGCAATCTGTATTAGATGATAGTTATGAAAGATTTATTAATATTGTTGCAGAAGGTAGAGATATGCCAAAGAAAAAGGTTGAAAAGTTAGCTGATGGACGTATTTATAGTGCGCAACAAGCCGAAAAGAACGGTTTGATTGATGAAATTGGTTATAACGATAATGCGTTAAAAGCACTTAAAAATGACATAAAAGCAAAGGATGCAGAAGTGTTTAAATATAGTGCAGATGAAGGCTGGTTTAGTTCTATCTATTCAACTAAATCAACACTAGATCAATTCAAAAATGAATTAAGTGATTTGAAATCAATTATAAGCAATGATACAGAAGCTGAACCTATGTATCTATATAAAGGTTAGGTGTATAAAATGGAGCAGTATACAAATGAACAAACTTTACAGACAACTCCAGAAAATGATAAATCTGATATAGAAGCAATGTATCATAAACAATTAGCACAGTCTGTATATGCAGGTTTTGGTATAAGGTTTTGGAGTTTTATTATTGATTTACTCATTATATTTGGTATACAGGGTCTGATATTGAAACCGATATATCATTTTACGCATATTGATGAACTTAAGTTATGGATTGAATATTTTAGCCTAGGACACATTTTAGATGCGGTTGTATTTTATCTATACTTTGTATTATTAACTAAATTTTTCAAACAAACGATAGGTAAAATGATTTGTAACATTCGGGTAGAAAGGATAGATCGTCAATCACTTACATGGGCAGATGTGTTATTTAGGGAGTGGATTGGACGTATTATAAGTGGCGTGTTATTTAATTTACCTTACTTAGTTATTTTGTTTACAAATAAACACAGAGGTATTCATGATATCTTCGCTGACACGGTCGTAATCAGAAATAAATACGAAAAATTATTTTATTTTAAAAAATAAAAGTAAACTTTAGTTATCTATGAGTTTATTTTGAGACGATAGATGGGTATACTATGGTAGTAAGAACTATTTAATAGGAGGGCGTGCAACATGGCACAAATTACATTCAAACAAGAACCAGTAACACTATATGGTTCACAAGTAAAAAAAGGAGAATATGCGCCAGATTTTACTGTTTTAGATAATGATTTAAATGAAGTTAATTTAGAAACTTATGCCGGACAAAAAAAATTAATTAGCGTTGTTCCGTCTATAGATACAGGTGTTTGTGATCAACAAACACGTAAATTTAATGAAGAAGCTGCTAAAGAAGATGGTGTAGTTTTAACAATTTCTGCAGACTTACCATTTGCACAAAAAAGATGGTGTGCGTCAAATGGCTTAGAAAATGTAATCACATTGAGCGATCATAGAAACTTATCTTTCGGTAAAACATACGGTGTTGTTATGGAAGAATTACGTTTATTAGCACGTTCTGTTTTCGTTTTAGATAAAAACAATAAAGTAGTTTATACTGAAATTGTTTCTGAAGGCACAAATTTCCCAGACTTTGATGCTGCATTAGAAGCTTATCGTAGTCTATAAATTATATAATATTGTCACATGATTATACTAGTAAAACTCATAAAACAGTATCGTTGACATTATAAATTAAACTGTCCATAATTATTTGGTAATATAAGTTAGGGTACTGACTTAATTTCAATTAAATTATGGACAGTTTTTTTAGAAAGGACTTTTAAATGGCACAAGAAGAAACAGTAATGGAACAATTATTTAAGGCACTTGATGAAAAAACCAAATCTTTAAATGAAGAGAATGGTCAAAGTTTCATAGAAAATTTAGGTCTTGCAATGGAAAATGTTTATACTAATCAAAGATCATTGCTGGAACAAGCTACATTACAAGATAGACGTAAGGCATTTCAATTTGCTTATTTAAATCTAATGCAAAAAGAAGATATTCAAGCAAACCATCAAATTACACCTGATTCAATTGGAATGATTCTAGGATTCCTTGCCGAGCGTTTTTTAAAAAATAAAGAAGCATTTCATGTCGCAGATATTGCAAGTGGGGCTGGACATTTGAGCGCTTCTGTACATGAAGTATTAACTGAACATACAGTTATGCATCATCTTGTTGAAGTTGATCCAGTATTATCTCGTGTGAGTGTACATTTAGCAAACTTTTTAGAAATCCCATTTGATGTTTATCCTCAAGATGCTATCATGCCACTTCCTTTTGAAGACGCAGATGTTGTTATTGGTGATTTACCAATAGGATATTATCCAGTGGATGATAGAAGTAAAGAAATGGACTTAGGTTTTGAAGAAGGACATAGTTTTTCTCACTATTTATTAATTGAACAAGCAGTAACAGCATTAAAAGCATCAGGATATGCGTTTTTAGTAGTACCTAGTAATTTATTCGAGGGTACGAATGTGAAACAGTTACAAAATTTCATTGCAACAGAAACAGAAATGCAAGCTTTTCTAAACTTGCCATCTACACTGTTTAAAAATGAAAAAGCGCGTAAGTCGATACTCATTCTACAGAAAAAAGAAACTAATGTAACAAAGCCTGTAGAGGTTCTGTTAGCTAATATACCTGATTTCAAAAGCCCTCAACAATTCCAAGCTTTTTTACAAGATTTAAATGCTTGGATGATGGAAAATCATCCTGAAAATTAAACTGTAATATTCTTGAATTCTTACTGTATTAATGATTAAATAGATATGGATATAAAAAAACTTAATTTAAATTGGAGGCATTATGCTATGTCAAAATTAATTTTGGCTATTAACGCTGGTAGTTCATCATTGAAATTTCAACTTATTGAAATGCCGGAAGAAAAGATTATTACTAAAGGACTTATTGAACGTATTGGATTAAAAGATTCTGTATTTACTATTGAAGTAGGCGGAGAAAAACACAAATCAACATTAGATATTACAGACCACGAACAAGCGGTTAATATTATGTTGGAAAGCTTCAAACAACATGGTGTAATTGATAGCATTTATGATATCGATGGAACAGGTCATCGTGTCGTACATGGTGGTGAATTATTCCCAAATTCAGTATATGTTACAGATGAAGTTGAGGAACAAATTGAGTCATTAAGTGAACTAGCACCATTACACAATCCTGCAAATTTAATGGGCATCCGTGCTTTTCGCAAATTATTACCAGAAATTCCACATGTAGCTATCTTTGATACTTCATTCCATCAAACAATGCCAGAGAAATCTTATTTATACAGCTTACCATACCAATATTATGAAGATTATGGTATTCGTAAATACGGATTCCATGGAACAAGTCATAAATATGTATCACAACGCGCAGCTGAAATTTTAGGCAAACCGATTGAAGAATTACGCATGATTTCATGTCATATCGGTAACGGAGCATCCATTGCTGCAATTGATGGTGGAGAATCTGTTGATACTTCAATGGGATTCACACCATTAGCTGGTGTTACTATGGGTACACGTTCAGGGAATATTGACCCTGCCTTAATACCATTTATTATGGAAAAAACAGGAAAAAATGCAGAAGAAGTTCTGAATACATTAAATAAAGAATCTGGTTTATTAGGTATTTCTGGTACTTCAAGTGATTTAAGAGATATTATTGATGAGGCAAAAGCAGGTAAAGAGCGTGCGCAATTAGCATTAGATGTGTTTGCATCAAGAATTCATAAATATATTGGTTCTTATGCGACACGTATGCACGGTGTAGATGTAATCATCTTTACTGCAGGCGTAGGTGAAAATTCTGATCCTGTTAGAGCAAAAGTTTTAGAAGGTTTAGAATTCATGGGTGTTTATTGGGATGCTAAGAAAAATGAAGCGATTCATGGCGAAGAAGGTTTCATAAACTATCCACATTCTCCTGTGAAAGTTATTGTTATCCCTACAAATGAAGAGGTAATGATTGCACGTGATGTAGTTAAATTTGGTAATCTTGAATAAATTTGATATCAAAAGTATGATAGATTAAAATGCACGATAGTTTTTTGACACAGTTTAAGAAATAAAACAATGTTTAAAAATTAAAATCTATGATATAAATGTCTAGCTTATAAATAAGAGGGCCAATCCTTAATGTGGATTGGTCCTCTTATATTTAAAATATTATGATTTTGATCGTGCATGCTTGCCTGGGGATATGGCTCGAGCCTGTAGTCTCTCGCTCATATCATTTCCCCGGGCGTCAGCATATTTCATAATCCCTAAAATTTATATTTTAACTACTTATTTACCTTTAATTTAAATAGATATATGAATTCCAAAATAATAGCTGTTTTTTTCAATTCTTAAGGTTTTATTTCAAATGCAGTAAGGTTCGTTTGTTGTTTTTGATTAAAGTTATTATCTGATATAAGGACTAAACTGTCGTGACCATTTGGTAATTTTGGACCAAAGGACATACCTTCTATATTGTCAATATGTCCAATGTCTTGCTCATTAAGATTTGCAATTAATTGTTTTTTAACCGGTGTTACATGGTTCTTTTGCAGTGATTTGATATTTTTAGTATCTGTTCCGCTTGTGCTATCAATTTTATAAATACGTATATAATTTTTGAAATTGTTATTTTTATCTTGAACACTGGCACGCTCAAGTACAAGTAATTCCTTTTTATTCAATGTTAAAATTTCAGCAATTCCATTTTCAGCATCTTTATTTTTTCCTGGTTTTTTTGGAATTGGATCTAGATTATAAGGCTTTTCTGAAATAACATCACCTTGACGATTATATTTTGTTAAGCGTGTTTTAGCGCTTGATTTTATGGTTGGTAATTGATCATCTTGAAGTAAAGGTGCTTCCATAGAAGTCCAAATATACTTACCATTTTCGGAAAAACTGCTACCTTCTAACGCGAGGTTATTTCTAAATCCATGTTTATTCTGACGTTCCATTTTAATAGGGTTATGGATTTGGAGATTACTAATAAATGTGCCATTTCTAGTAGCTGTCCTTATAAATGGATTGAAACCAAGTTCGCGATCACCTTCACTTGTATAAAGCAGACGTTTATGATTTAAAGGGTCAATTCTTATCGACTCAGGGTCAGCAACAACATCATGTTGATGCTTCTTATATGATGCCTTACTTGGATATTTTGTGCCATTGGGTTGTGTTAAAAAGTGCATTTGCGTGAATTTCACTTTGTTAAATTTATGTTTATTGTAATTGATTTGGGCTTCATAAAACCTAGCTGGGTTTTCTTCTGATCGATCGTCACTGATCATTAGCCACTTTTTGGACTTAGCATCATAAGAAATACCAGAAAGACCGCCTATTTTTGTATTTTTAAATGATTTATTATAAGGAATAGTTTCTGTATCAATATATTTTAATTGAGAAGCCGTTTTTTCATTTTTTACATTATCAGTATAAGCATATGTATGCGTTGACGCAGAAATAAAATAAGTACTTATAAATAAACTAAGCATCATCATTCTCTTAAATTGGTTCATATCATTAACTCCTTTATGGCATTTCTTAATCCTATTTTACATGCTTGATATGAAGCTCATTTGAAGATGATATAACAATTTCTTAACAACTAAACAGGCGATGTTAAGATGATTAAGAAAAAAAGATAGTTTATCACGATATACAGTGTAAACTATCTTTTTTCTATAGCTGAATGTTTTATTAAATAAGTTGAACTTTATCGTTAATGTGCTTGATACTTGGATCTGAATTCATCTGTAGCTACTTGTGGTTGGAAATCTTCAGGAAGTTCTTCTGTACGTACCACCAACACGTCACAAGGAGAGTGACGCACAATTGCTTCTGATACAGAACCTACGATAAATCTTTCAACTGCGTTTAAACCTGATGTACCACACATAATTAAATCTGCATCAACATCAGCAGCCAACTTTTTAGGTATGATTGCTTTAGGTGAACCAAATTCTAGTCTTGTTTCAATTTCAGTAACACCAGCATTCGTTGCCACTTCTTTATAACCTTTTAATAAATCATCAGAGAAGTTTTTTGACTTTTCAGTAAATTGTGCATCATAAACTTCATAAGAAGAGTAAGTTCTTGAATCAATAACATTTACGATTGTTAGTTTTGAATCATTACGTTTTGCAACTTCTACAGCTTTATTAAATGCCCATTCAGCTTCATGTGATCCATCGACTGCGATTAAAATATTTTTATACGTTAGCATCACAATTACCTCCTTCATCTTCTTGCTTATATTATACCACTATTTACAGAATATTAACATAATTCGCCTTAATACATGTTGTAAAAATACTCTAAACTATGATTGCGCTTTCATATAATACACGTTACTATAAATTTGGAGGTGGATAAAATGATAATAGGTATTCCGAAAGAGATTAAAAACAATGAAAATAGGGTGAGCTTATCACCAAGTGGTGTACATGCATTAGTAGAACAAGGCCACTCAGTTATTGTTGAAAAATCTGCTGGTTTAGGTTCATATTTTGAAGACGATGATTATATTACAGCTGGGGCTAAAATTGGTGATGGACCGGCTGAAGTATGGAACGTTGATATGGTTATGAAAGTTAAAGAACCATTAGAAGAAGAGTTCCAATTCTTTAAGGAAGGGTTAATACTATTTACTTATTTACATTTAGCAAATGAAAAGAAACTCACACAAGCTTTATTAGATAATAAAGTAATAGGTATTGCTTATGAAACAGTTCAATTGCCAGATAAATCATTACCATTATTAACGCCGATGAGTGAAGTAGCAGGGCGTATGTCTGCACAAATTGGTGCTGAATTTTTACAAAAATATAAAGGTGGCATGGGCATTTTACTTGGTGGTGTACCTGGCGTAGCTAAAGGTCGCGTAACGATCATCGGCGGCGGTCAGGCTGGTACAAATGCTGCTAAAATTGCATTAGGTTTAGGTGCCGATGTAACGATTTTGGATGTTAACCCTAAGCGCTTACAAGAGCTTGAAGATTTATTTGATGGCCGTGTACACACAATTATGTCTAATCCATTAAATATTGAAGAATGTGTTAAAAATAGTGACTTAGTCATCGGTGCGGTATTAATTCCAGGTGCCAAAGCACCAAACCTAGTTACTGAAGACATGGTAAAATCTATGAAAGACGGTTCAGTAATCGTTGATATTGCTATAGACCAAGGTGGTATTTTCGAAACGACTGATCGTATTTCAACACATGACGATCCAACATATAAAAAACATGGTGTTGTACATTATGCTGTGGCTAATATGCCTGGTGCAGTGCCACGTACTTCTACTATTGCATTAAATAATGCAACGTTACCTTATGCATTACAAATTGCGGGAAAAGGTTATTTAAAAGCATTACAAGATAATGAACCTTTATCATTAGGTTTAAATACAATTAATGGCGTATTAACCAATAAAGGTGTAGGTGAAGCTTTGAATTTACCATATTCTAATGTGGAAAGTACTCTAAAATAATAAAAAATAACAAACAAAAACTGGTAATCTCTTCTATATAGCAGAGGTTACCAGTTTTTAATTTCAGGTTTAATACGATTTATTAAAATTTAGTGCCGAGTAAATTTGTTATGTCATACAATTTTTGTACCGTGTACCTCTTGAAAAGGGAATGCACTAATGAGTTCTTGAACATTAGATTTTGTTAAACCGCCACCGGGCATGATCTCAATCTTTCCTCCAGAATTCACGACCAACTTACCAAGCTGATTTAAATTGTCAAAAATATTAGTATCAGCTGGACCCCCATGTGTCAATAATCTACTAAAACCAAGTTCAATTAATTTGTGTAATGCTTTTACCTGACCTTCTAAATGTATTTCATCAAACGCCATATGACAAACAACAGGTATCGGTGATGCTAGTTGTTTTAAAGTTTTCATTTGCCATTCATTCAATGTGTTATCATCTGTTAAACAACCGAATACAAAATAATCAATATCAAATGATTTAATTGCTTTAATATCTCGCTGCATAATTTCAAAGTCATATAGGCTATATACAAAATCACCGCCACGTGGACGAATCATGACAGCAATTTCTACGTTGTTTGCTTTGCAAATTTCAGTAGCAATTTCAATCATTCCTATACTTGGCGTGGTTCCTCCGACATGTAAGTGATCACACAATTCAACACGATCTGCGCCATTTTCAATCGCATATTCAACTTGTTGGATTGTTTCGACTACGGCTTCTTTAATCATTTTTCGTAACCTGTCAAACTTTCGTTTCCATTTTCAGTTACGAGAATATCATCTTCTATACGGACACCAGCTACACCAGGCACATAGATGCCAGGTTCTACAGTTACAACCATTCCTGGTACAAATTCATTTGTATTTGTACTAGAAACATCTTGATATTCATGTTCTTCTAATCCAAGACCATGTCCTAATCGATGAGGGAAATAGTCTCCGTACCCAGCATCTGTAATAATACCTCGAGCAATAGCGTCTATATCTTTAATTTGTACACCAGGTTTAATTGCAGCGATTGCCTCTTGTTCGGCTTTTAATACGATATCGTATATGTTTTGAGCATCTGAGCTAGGTTGTCCAAATCTAATTGTTCTTGTCATATCACTACAATAGTTATCATAAATGACACCTAAATCAAATAATACAAATTCATTATTTTGTAATTGACGGTCACCAGGTATACCATGTGGTGACGCTGCATGGTCGCTGAATAGGACCATCGTATCAAAGCTCATTTCATTAACGCCATAAGCTTTGATTTCATATTCAATGTGATTAACAACTTGTCGTTCTGTCACACCTTCTTTTAAGAAACTTGCCCCAATTTCAATACATTTATCTGCAAGTTCACAAGCTTTACGAATTTTAGCAATTTCAGAATCGCTTTTAACATTACGTAATGATTTTATTGTTTGATCAATATCACCGAACGCTTTTACATCAAAAGCTTCGATTAATTCACGTTGACGTTGCACAGTTAAGTGTGCCGCTTCAACTAACATTTTATTGAAAGTAAAAGGATATTTATCTAATGCATTTTCTGTATCAAGGTAACCAATGATTTCACCATCAAATGGTGAAGCCTTTACTTCTTCGACTTCTAATTGTGGACAAAATAGGACTTGATCGCCATTTTCTTTGATTAATAAAGCTAGTAAACGTTCATGAGGATCACTTAAATAGCCAGTGAAATAAAAGATGTTCAATGGGGTAGTAATCCATGCTGCGTCAGCTTGTTGTGATTTTAATGATTCTTTAACTTGTTGTAACTTCATTTTTACTGCCTCCTAAATATATGATTATATTAATTTTATGTTAGTTGTGTAAGGAATTCAAAAATAATATGTTGAAATAAGGTATATTGCTAAAATTATTAAAGAATTATCAAATATAAGCGCGTATTTTGATATAAGCGTGTTATAACTGTTAATAATTGTGGTATATATAAAACAAACAGTTTTATGGGAGGAATTATCGATATGAAATTATCTTTTCACGGACAATCAACGATTTATTTTGAAGCGAATGGCAAAAAAGTAATTGTTGATCCATTTATTACGGGCAACGATTTATCCGATTTAGATGCTGAAACTTTAGAAGTTGATTATATTATTTTAACACATGGTCATGGAGACCATTTTGGTGATACGATTGAATTAGCAAATAGAAATCACGCAACAGTTATTGGTTCAGCAGAATTAGGTGATTATTTAACGACTACTAAAAATGTTGAAAATGTTAGACCTATGAATATTGGTGGTAAAGCAGAATTTGATTTTGGAACGGTTAACTTTGTACAAGCGTTTCACAGTTCTAGCTTGACTGATGACAATGGTATTCCCGTATATTTAGGAATGCCGATGGGGCTAATTTTAGAAATAGAAGGCAAGACGATTTATCATACTGGTGATACAGGATTATTTGGTGACATGAAATTAATTGCTGAACGTCATCCGGTTGACATTTGTTTTATTCCAATTGGTGATAATTTCACAATGGGCATTGATGATGCTAGTTTTGCAATTAATCAGTTCATTAAACCTAAAATTACAGTACCAATTCACTACAATACATTTGACTTAATCAAACAAAATCCAGATGACTTCAAGTCAGCTGTTTCAGAAGGTGAAGTACAGATATTAAACCCAGGTGACGCAGTTCAACTTTAGAGTGATAGCGATATCAACAGTTTATACTAAAATATAAACGCCAATTTCACTAACATCATAGTAGAAATTGGCGTTTTCTTTGTTTTTATGGGATTGCACCATTTGTTGCAATGAGATGATTATCCCAGTCATTACATCGCTATACTATTTTACAATAAGCACAGGGATGCTTGCTCTTTTAGCAACTTTGTGACTCACGCTACCTAGTACGAATTTTTTCTTTTCTTCGGCACGACGGTTACTGAGGACAACTATTTCATATTTGCCACTATTTGCTTCTTTTACCAATTGTTCTTTGGCATTACCACGCACAATGATTTCATCATATTTGATGCCATACTCATCGAGTGTATTTCGAGTGCTTTCTAACCCTTTACTACGTTTTTCAACGAGTTTATCTAAATGAACACCAGATTTAATCGATGCTTGTGCATCTTGCTCACTGATTGCATTAAGAATTGTTACAACAGTGTCTTCACCAGCTAACTTAGAAACTTCTTTAAGTGCTTTTTCATTTTTAAGTGTTGTATCAACACCAAGTAAAATATTTTTAAACATTATTCCATCCCTCCTTAATTCTATTCTAATTAGAGTTTATCACAAATCAAATTAAAAATTATATGTTTTCATATTAACAGAGTAAAAAGTTTTATAGATATTAATATCTTAGTGAATATATGTCATAATTAAAGTTAAAATATATTTTTTAAGTGATTAAATCGCAATTTTAGTTATAAAAAGTTATAATATCATAGAAAATGTCCAAAAATGAGGTTATTACAATGACAAAGCATGAGCAAATTTTATCTTATATCGAATCTTTAGCAGTAGGGCAAAAAATTTCTGTTAGAAAAATAGCGAAAGATTTAAATGTCTCTGAAGGGACAGCTTATCGTGCGATCAAAGATGCCGGTAGAATTGGTTTAGTAGCAACAATCGATAGAGTTGGTACTGTCCGAATAGAAAAGAAAACACGTGAACAAATTGAACAACTTACATTTGGAGAAATTGTAAAAATAATTGATGGACAAGTATTAGGAGGAAGAAATGGCCTCATCAAGACATTAACAAAATTTGCTATTGGCGCAATGGAAATTGAAGATGTGGTAAAGTATTTAAGTCCACATACATTGTTGATTGTAGGAAATCGAAAAGATGTCCAACTAGCCGCTTTGAAAAGAGGAAGTGCAGTATTGATTACTGGTGGTTTTAGAACGTCCAATGAAATAATCAAATATGCTGATGAACATGATTTACCAATACTATCATCTAATTATGATACATATTTAGTTGCGAATATTATTAACAGAGCGATGTATAATCAAATGATTCGGAAAGAAATATTAGTCGTCGAAGATATAGTGAAATCTGTGAATGAAGATACTGTGGTTTTTGATAATATGACTTTGTACGATTATAAAGAAAAAGCAAAACGCACAGGTCACTCCAGATTCCCAGTTATTGATGAACATTGGCGCTTAGTTGGTATCATTACGAGTAAAGAAATAATTAAAATGGAAGACAAGGATACTTTAGCACATTTTATGACTAAGTCTCCGCTTAATGTACAACTATCAACTACAGTAGCAAATTGTGCGCACATGATGATTTGGGAAGGCATCGAATTATTACCAGTGATTTCACCAAGCAAAAAATTAATTGGTGTAATTACAAGAAAAGATGTATTGACAGCAATGCAATTACTGAGTCGTCAGCCC
This sequence comes from Staphylococcus sp. GDY8P198P, assembly GCF_017891615.1. Classification (NCBI taxonomy): domain Bacteria; kingdom Bacillati; phylum Bacillota; class Bacilli; order Caryophanales; family Staphylococcaceae; genus Staphylococcus; species Staphylococcus sp. GDY8P198P. The sequence goes on along the minus strand of NZ_JAESJQ010000016.1, from coordinate 56,334 downwards.
CAGGTAGGCGAAACCATTAATGATCAAGTAGCTAAACATATTACAATTGCAAATGATGATATTCAAGTACAAACTTCACCTTTACTTACAAATCAGTTTGGTACACTGAGTAAAGCGGTGTTTGTAGCTATTATTGAAGAAACTGTGCGTTATGAAATGCGAAAATTAAAGAAACTTGAAGTAATGATTGAAAGTTTAAATATCATTTACATTAAGACTGTGCAAATTGAATCTGAAATTAATGTACATTATGATATGTTAGATGTAGGAAGAAATTTTGCTAAATTAGAAGTAACGATGACAAGTGATGGTAAACAAGTTGCAAAAGCAATGATTATTTGTCAAATGATAGATTAAAAGGCACATATATAACTTTAAAAAAGGAAGATAAAAATGACGATAGAATTTAATCAAATTATGGATGAAATAAAAGCGGTTCAAACAGTAATCATACATAGACATGTAAGACCAGATCCAGATGCTTATGGGTCACAACTTGGAATGAAAAATTATTTAAAACTTAAATTTCCAGAAAAGAATATTTATGCAGTAGGAGAAGGAGAACCGTCACTTGATTTTATCGGTACTTTTGATGATATTAGTGATGACCAATATAACGAAGCATTGGTTATCGTATGTGATACTGCTAATTCTCCTAGAATCAGTGACCATAGATTCAATGCTGGCAAGCGTCTTGTTAAAATAGATCATCATCCAGCAGTTGACCAATACGGAGATATTAACTATGTGAATGACCAAGCATCATCAACGAGTGAGATTATTTTTGATTTTATAAGTCATTTTAACGATCAATCACTAATTGATGATTCTGTAGCAAGAGTATTATATTTAGGTATTGTAGGAGATACTGGACGGTTTTTATTTAATAATACAACACCACATACTATGGAAGTCGCAAGCCAATTATTAAAATATTCATTTAACCATCAACAAGAATTGAATAAATTAGGGGAAAAAGATCCAAAACTATTACCTTTTCAAGGCCATGTTTTACAGAATTTTGATTTAAATGAAAAAGGTTTTTGTAAAGTGAAAATCACCAAAGATGTACTTGAACAATTTGATATTGTAGCGAATGAGGCTTCGCTTTTTGTCAATGCGATTGCTGATATTCAAGGATTGAAAATATGGGTGTTTGCGGTAGATGAAGGTTCCGAAATTAGATGTCGCATTCGTTCTAAAGGTATCGTCATTAATGATATTGCTAATGCATTTGGTGGTGGAGGTCATCCGAATGCATCTGGTGTTTCAGTTGCAGATTGGCAGCAATTTGAAGAATTAGCACAAGCATTAAATAATAAATTGTAAGATTAAGGAGGTATTTGCTGGTGGTTGCGCATTTAAACGTTCATACATCGTATGACTTATTGAATTCAAGTATTAAAATTAAAGATGTCATTGCGAAAGCAACGAAAGAAGGTTATACATCGTTAGCAATTACAGATACAAACGTTTTATATGGTTATCCTCAATTTTATGACGCGTGTATTGCAGCAAATATCCATCCTTTATTTGGAATGACGATTTATCTTACAGATGGTTTATCATCAATTGAAACTATAGTACTTGCTAAAAATAATCAAGGTCTAAAAGATTTATTTAAATTATCTTCTGCCATAAAAATGAAAGAGAAGACTGAAACGCCAATAGAGTGGCTGAATAAATATATTGATCATTTGGTTATCATATTTAAAAATGTTACGGAAGCACACCAAAGTATATTACAAAATTTCACTGATAAAGAAGATATATTTGTAAATCACAATAGCCAACAACGATTAGATTTTCCTGTTGTATGGGCGCAAAGTACAAATTATTTAAATGAAGATGATGCGGATACTTTAACGGCTTTAGCTGCTATAAAAAATAATGAGAAATTAGATTTGGTTAAAGAAGTTCATAATTATAATGCACATATGTATAGTCGGACCGATTTGGATGCGTTTAATTTAAATGAGCAAATTTGGCAAAATACAAATTACATCGCGTCCATCTGTAATGCTGAACTACAATATCATCAATCGTTATTACCTAAATTCAAGACACCGAATAACCAACCGTCTAAAGATTACCTTTATCAAATTCTCCAACAAAATTTGAAACAACTAAATTTACCTAAAGCATCATTACAAAAATACGATGACAGGCTTAATCATGAATATGAGATTATTACACGCATGGGTTTTGAAGATTATTTTTTAATTGTTAGTGATTTAATCCATTATGCCAAAACTCATGATGTATTAGTCGGTCCGGGTCGTGGTTCATCTGCTGGCTCCTTAGTTAGTTATCTATTAGATATTACGACGATTGATCCCATTAAATATAACTTGTTATTTGAGCGCTTTTTAAATCCTGAACGTGTTACTATGCCAGATATTGATATCGATTTTGAAGATACGCATAGAGAAAAAGTGATTAGATACGTACAAGAAAAATATGGTGATAACCACGTTGCTGGCATTGTGACGTTTGGTCATTTATTAGCGAGGGCAGTTTCAAGAGATGTAGGTCGAATTATGGGTTTTGATGAAATAACATTAAATGAGATCTCATCTTTAATCCCTCATAAATTAGGTATTACATTAGATGAGGCATATGAGAAAACTGAATTTAAACAATTTGTGCATAGAAATCATCGGCATGAACGCTGGTTTGAAATTTGTAAAAAGTTAGAAGGATTGCCACGACATACGTCAACACATGCAGCAGGGATCATTATAAACGATCATCCTTTATATGAATATACACCATTAACCTTAGGAGATACGGGGTTATTGACGCAGTGGACCATGACTGAAGCTGAACGTATTGGCCTTTTAAAAATTGATTTTCTAGGTTTACGAAACTTATCCATTATTCATCAAATAGTTAAACAAGTAAAAAGAGATATGAATATTGATATAGATATTGAATCCATTCCTTTTAATGATCCAAAAGTATTTCAGTTACTCTCGCAGGGTGACACAACAGGTGTATTCCAATTAGAATCTGATGGCATACGAAATGTATTGAAAAAATTACAGCCAGAACAATTTGAAGATATTGTGGCAGTAACTTCTTTGTATAGACCAGGACCTATGGAAGAAATTCCAACCTATATTACAAGAAGACACTTCCCTGAAAAAGTACAATATTTGCATAAAGATTTAGAACCCATATTAAAAACTACTTACGGTGTAATTATTTATCAAGAACAAATTATGCAAATCGCGAGTAAGTTTGCTCATTTTAGTTATGGTGAAGCAGATATATTAAGACGTGCTATGAGTAAAAAAAATCGTGCAGTATTAGAGAGTGAGCGACAACATTTTGTGGAAGGTGCTTTAAGTAACGGATATGATGAACGATTAAGCAAGCAGATTTTTGATTTGATTTTAAAATTTGCAGACTATGGCTTTGCACGTGCACATGCAGTGAGCTATTCCAAAATAGCTTATATTATGAGTTATTTAAAAGTGCACTATGCTAATTATTTTTATGCCAATATTTTAAGTAATTCAATTGGTAGCGAAAAAAAGACGGCACAAATGATCGATGAAGCGAAACATCAGCAATTAAATATATTAGCACCTAATATTAATGAAAGTCATTGGTTTTATAAAGCAAGTAATAAAGGTATATATTTATCTTTAGGTGCGATTAAAGGCATAGGTTATCAAAGTGTTAAACTCATTGTAGATGAAAGAAAAAGTAATGGTGCATATAAAGATTTCTTTGACTTTACACGTCGTATACCTAAAAGAATAAAGAGTAGGAAATTACTTGAGGCATTAATATTAGTCGGCGCTTTTGATACATTTGGTAAAAATAGAGCGACTTTATTACAGTCTATTGACCAAGTGTTAGATGACGTCTCCGATGTTGAACAAGATGGTTTTATTTTCGATGTGTTGACACCTAAAACAACATATGAAGAAAAAGAAGAGCTACCAGATCAAGTGTTAAGTGATTATGAAAAAGAATATTTAGGGTTTTATGTATCTACACATCCTGTAGAAAAAGCATTTGAAGAAAAACAATATCTTGGTATTTATAAACTTAATAATGCCAGAGATAATCAACCAATCTTTGTTCAAATCGACCAGTTAAAACGTATTCGTACTAAAAATGGACAAAACATGGCATTTATTACATTAAATGATGGTCTTAACAATTTAGATGGTGTGGTGTTCCCAGACGCATATAAAAAATTTGAAGTATATTTAAACAGTACAGATACGCTTATCGTGAAAGGAAAATTTGAAAATAGAAATAATAAAAAGCAACTTATTATTAACCAAATAGAAAATGTTGCGTCATTTGAGAGCAATAAATTAGCAAATGCGAAACAAGTAATCATAAGAAATATTGAAAGTTTATCGGAAATAAAACAATGGTTAAATTCACAAGAAACTGCAGACGATATCCCAGTGAAATATTTTCAAGAAAAACAAAATCAATTTAAAATTATAGGTTTTATCTCGCGTGAAAAAGAAAAAATTGAAGTGCTTATATCTAAGTTTTCACCGTGGGATATAAGGATAATTTAACTTTATCAAGTCCATAAACTATGATATAGTAAACTGATGGTTAAGTTGAAACTTACCATCAGTTTATATTAAATGATGGCATCAATCCTTCATGTAAAATATATGTTTTTATTACAAAAGTTAACATACAACTTATGCTTGGGATTTAATACTAACGATAACATTTGTAATTTATGTTAGATTGTAATAAAAATATATATGACTGATTAAAATTATTGAATGTAAGGGGTAGGTTTACATGACATTAAGAGACGACGCACTAGAAATGCATAGAATAAATCAAGGTAAATTAGAAGTTACACCAAAAGTTCAAGTGACCAATAAAGAAGAGTTGAGTTTAGCGTATTCACCTGGTGTAGCTGAGCCATGTAAAGAAATACACGAAGACCCTAGAAAAGTATTTGAATATACAATGAAAGCAAATACAGTCGCAGTTGTTACAGATGGTACAGCTGTACTTGGATTAGGTGACATAGGTCCAGAAGCTAGTATTCCAGTAATGGAAGGTAAAGCAGTTTTGTTTAAAAGTTTTTCAGGTATAGATGGTGTACCAATTGCACTAAATACTACGGATACAGATGAAATTGTTAATACAGTGAAGTTATTAGAACCTAACTACGGCGGCATTAATCTTGAAGATATTTCTGCTCCACGTTGTTTTGAAATAGAAGAGCGTTTGAAAAAAGAAACAAAAATACCTGTTTTTCATGATGACCAACATGGGACAGCAATTGTTACAGTTGCAGGTATGATAAATGCGCTGCGCATTATAGATAAAGAATTATCGGATATAAAAGTGGTGCTTAACGGAGCTGGTGCAGCAGGTATGGCAATTGTTCAATTACTGTATTCATATGGTGTTAGAGATATGATTATGTGTGATTCCAAAGGTGCAATTTATGAAGGTCGTTCCCATGGAATGAATGATACAAAATCATTTGTAGCTAAATGGACAAACAGAGATAGAGTCGAAGGTTCGTTAAATGATGTAATTAAAGATGCTGACGTATTTATTGGTGTTTCTGTAGCTGATTTATTAACAAAAGAAATGGTTGAGTCAATGGCTAAAGATCCAATTATATTTGCAATGGCGAATCCTAACCCTGAAATCAACCCTGATGTAGCAAAAGAAGCAGGCGCTAAAGTAATTGGAACTGGTCGTTCTGATTACCCAAATCAAATCAATAACGTACTTGCATTTCCTGGTATATTCAGAGGTGCATTAGATGTAGAAGCTACACACATTAATGAAGAGATGAAACAAGCTGCAGTAGAAGCAATTGCAGACTTAATTAAACCGGAAGAATTAAATCCAGATTACTGTATTCCAGGTCCATTTGATAAACGTGTTGCACCTTCTGTTGCTAGAGAGGTTGCAAAGGCAGCAATGGAAACAGGGGTAGCAAGAACAGATATGGATCCAGAAGAAATTTATAATAAAACAATGAAATTAACAGACTTAGATAAATAATATTCATGAATACTGATCTCAAAATATTGAGTTTATAATATTGGAAAGACAGTAATGGTTAAGTGGAGGTTTAAAATGTTTAAAGATTTTTTCAATAGAAGTAGTAAAAAGAAAAAGTATGTGACTGTTTCCGATTCAAAACAAAGTGATGTTCCAGCGGGAATTATGACGAAATGCCCGAAATGTAAAAAGATTATGTATACCAAAGAATTAGCTGAAAATTTAAACGTATGTTTCAATTGTGATCATCACATCGCTTTAACAGCGTATAAAAGAATTGAAGCCATTTCTGATGAAGGTACATTCACAGAATTTGACAAAGGAATGACCTCTGCGAATCCATTGGATTTTCCAAGTTATGAAGAAAAAATTCAAAAAGACCAACAAAAAACAGAGTTAAATGAAGCTGTTGTTACTGGTACAGCGTATTTAGACGGCATTGAATTTGGTGTAGCTGTGATGGATGCTCGATTTAGAATGGGGAGCATGGGATCAGTTGTTGGTGAAAAGATTTGCAGAATTATAGAACACTGCACTGAGCACCGTTTACCATTCATCCTATTTTCTGCTAGTGGTGGTGCTAGAATGCAAGAAGGTATCATATCATTAATGCAGATGGGTAAAACAAGTGTTACATTAAAAAGACATATGGATCATGGATTGCTATATATTTCATATATTACAAACCCAACAACAGGTGGCGTATCGGCAAGTTTTGCTTCAGTTGGTGATATTAATTTAAGTGAACCCAAAGCACTCATTGGTTTTGCTGGCAGACGTGTAATCGAACAAACGATTAATGAAAAGTTACCTGACGACTTCCAAACTGCTGAATTTTTATTAGAACATGGACAACTAGATAAGGTTGTACATAGAAAAGAAATGAAAGTAACACTTTCTAATATTCTAAAAATGCACCAAGAGGTGAAAACGAATGCTTGACTTTGAAAAGCCACTTTTTGAAATAAAAAATAAAATTGAATCGTTGAAAGAATCACAAGAAAAAAATGATGTGGACTTACAGGAAGAAATTGATATGCTTGAGGCGTCTTTAGAACGTGAAACAAAAAAAGTATATACTCATTTAAAGCCTTGGGATCGTGTACAATTAGCGCGCTTACAAGAAAGACCTACATCATTAGATTATATACCACATATTTTTGACTCCTTTATTGAGTTACACGGTGATCGTAATTTTCGAGATGATCCAGCTATGATTGGTGGTATTGGATATTTAAATGGCCAAGCAGTAACAGTAGTTGGCCAACAGCGGGGAAAAGATACCAAAGATAATATTTATCGTAACTTTGGTATGGCACACCCTGAGGGGTATAGAAAAGCATTACGTTTAATGAAACAAGCTGAAAAATTCAACCGACCTATTTTCACTTTTATTGATACAAAAGGTGCTTACCCAGGAAAAGCAGCAGAAGAACGTGGTCAAAGTGAGTCTATAGCTAAAAATCTCATTGAAATGGCAGCACTTAAAGTGCCAGTCATTGCAGTTGTAATAGGTGAAGGCGGAAGCGGTGGGGCTTTAGGTCTCGGTATTTCAAATCGTTTATTAATGCTTGAAAATAGTACTTATTCTGTTATTTCACCAGAAGGTGCATCTGCATTACTATGGAAAGATAGTAATTTAGCACAAATAGCTGCCGAAACAATGAAGATTACGGCAGAAGATTTATATGAGTTGAAAATTGCCGATGAGGTTTTAAAAGAACCACTTGGTGGTGCTCATCATGATATTGAAACGCAAGCACAAAGTATTAAAAAAGCATTTTTAAATCATTTGAGTGAATTAAATGCATTTAATGAACAGCAAATCATAGATGATCGTTATGATAAATTTAGAAATATTGGATCTTTTAATGAATAACTAAAAAGCACTTAATGTTTACATCAACAAAACATTTTTTAGTACACATAGTAGTTATGAAGCATTAATAGTCTAAGGTTTTCAAAGAGCATGAAATTGGAGTCAGGTTTTCAATACTTGATTTCATATTAGTGCTCTTATTTTTATTGAATAAAGCAATGTAAAATGGAAAATTGAGATGTCTGTTTAATAAAGTGAAGTTAAAGGTATGATAAAGTATAGTTGTTTTGACAATATGAGATAAAGTAAAAGGAAACGCTTTCGTATTGTAAAATGTTTTTTTACTATAATTAAAAACGTTTACATGAGTTACTAAGCCTTATTTTAATGGCACCTTCTATGATTTTATGGTATTTTTAGAATAAGAAATATATGTTAGAAAGGTATGTCGTCATGAAAAAAATTGCAGTGTTGACTAGCGGTGGAGATTCACCAGGCATGAACGCGGCTATTAGAGCTGTTGTTAGAAAAGCGATTTATAATAATATTGAAGTTTATGGTGTTTACCAAGGCTATCAAGGATTATTAAACGATGATATCGAGAAGTTAGAGCTCGGTTCTGTTGGTGATACAATCCAACGTGGCGGAACTTTTCTGTATTCAGCGAGATGTCCTGAATTTAAAGAAGCAGAAGTTCGGAAAAAAGCTATAGATAACTTACGTAAAAGAGGAATTGAAGGACTAGTAGTTATCGGCGGAGACGGTAGCTATAGAGGTGCTCAACGTATAAGTGAAGAATGTAAAGAAATTCAAACGATAGGAGTACCAGGTACAATTGATAATGATATCAATGGTTCAGATTTTACAATAGGATTTGATACTGCTTTAAATACCATTATAGATTGTGTTGATAAAATTCGTGATACGGCCTCAAGTCACGCAAGAACATTTATCATTGAAGTTATGGGTCGTGATTGTGGAGACTTAGCTCTATGGGCTGGACTTTCAGTTGGGGCAGAAACAATTATTGTCCCAGAAGTAGAAACGGATATTAAAGATGTAGCAGAGAAAATTGATAATGGGATAAGACGTGGAAAAAAACATTCCATTGTTATGGTTGCAGAAGGTTGTATGTCTGGAGAAGATTGCGCAAAAGAATTGACAAAGTACATTAATGTTGATGCGCGTGTATCTGTACTTGGCCATATCCAACGTGGTGGCAGTCCAAGTGGCGCAGATAGAGTACTTGCTTCACGATTAGGTGGACATGCTGTAGACTTATTGCTAGAAGGAAAAACAGCAATTGGTGTTGGTATCCGCAACAATGAATTAACAGACACATCATTTGAAGAAATATTCAGATCAAATGAACACAAATTTGATTTTGAAACTTTTGCTTTAGCAAATGAATTATCGATATAAAATACTGGGAGGCATTAATAATGAGAAAAACTAAAATTGTTTGTACAATAGGACCTGCATCAGAGTCTGAAGAAATGCTAGAGAAATTAATTAAGGCTGGAATGAATGTTGCGAGATTGAATTTCTCACATGGTGATCATGCAGAACATAAAGCTAGAATTGATAGAATTCGTGAAGTATCTCATAGATTGGGCAAAACAGTCGCTATATTATTAGATACTAAAGGTCCTGAAATCCGTACTCACAACATGAAAGATGGTGCTATTGAACTTGAAAAAGGTACGGAAGTCATCGTAAGTATGACTGAAGTTGAAGGTACACCAGAAAAATTCTCAGTAACTTACGATAATCTAATAAATGATGTTCAAGAAGGTTCATATATTTTATTAGATGATGGTCTTATTGAATTACAAGTAAAACAAATAGACAAAGCTAACGGTGAAGTTGTTTGTGATGTTTTAAATACTGGAGAGTTAAAAAATAAAAAAGGTGTAAACTTACCGGGTGTTAAAGTAAGTTTACCTGGCATTACAGATAAAGATGCTGAAGATATTAAATTCGGTATAAGTGAAAATATTGACTTTATCGCTGCAAGTTTTGTTCGTCGCCCAAGTGATGTATTAGATATTCGTAGATTACTTGAAGATGGTAAAAATACAAACATTAACATTATTCCTAAAATTGAAAATCAAGAAGGTATAGATAAAATTAAAGAGATACTTGAAGTTTCAGACGGTTTAATGGTTGCACGTGGTGATATGGGTGTTGAAATACCACCTGAATCAGTACCAATGGTGCAAAAAGATTTAATCAGACAATGTAATAAATTAGGTAAACCAGTTATCACAGCGACGCAAATGTTAGATTCAATGCAACGTAACCCTCGTGCGACACGTGCTGAAGCAAGTGACGTTGCGAATGCCATCTATGACGGTACAGACGCAGTTATGCTTTCAGGCGAAACTGCTGCTGGATTATATCCAGAAGAAGCAGTTAAAACAATGCGTAATATTGCAATTTCAGCTGAAGCTGCACAAGATTATAAACGATTATTATCAGATCGTACTAAATTAGTGCAAACTTCATTAGTTAATGCAATTGGTGTTTCAGTAGCGCATACTGCTTTAAATTTAAATGTAAAAGCGATAGTCGCAGCAACTGAGAGTGGGTCAACTGCTAGAACAATTTCTAAATATCGTCCTAAATCAGATATTATTGCAGTTACACCTCATGCTGAAACTGCGCGTCAATGTGCATTAGTTTGGGGTATACATCCTGTTGTTAAAGAAGGACGTAAAACAACAGATGCTATGCTGAACACAGCAGTCGCTACAGCGGTTGAAACTGAAAAAGTTCAAAATGGTGATTTAATCATTATTACAGCAGGCGTACCTACTGGTGAAAAAGGAACTACGAATATGATGAAATTACATTTAGTAGGTGATGAGTTAGCTAAAGGTCAAGGTATCGGTAGAAACTCAGTAGTTGGAAATACTTTAGTAGTTAATGATGCGAGTGAACTTGAAGGCAAAGATTTAAGTGAAACGGTCATTGTAACAACTTCTGTGGATGAAACACTCGTCCCTTATATTGAAAAAGCAAGTGGCTTAATTGCTGAAGAAAGTGGTATTACGTCACCAAGTGCAATTATAGGCCTAGAAAAAGGTATTCCAACAATTGTAGGTGTTGAAAATGCGACTAAAGAGATACAAAATGACATCTTGATTACTGTAGATGCAAATCAAGGTAAAGTATTCGAAGGATATGCGAACGTTCTTTAATCATATTGGCGTTTCCATTAGTCTTTATCCATGCATTAAGCAGCATAAATGACGATATAAATAAAATGAGAGGTTAGGACATAAATCCTCATTCTCAAAATAAGAGGACCAATCCATACTAAGGATTGGTCCTCTTTATATTTAAAAGCTTACGATTTTGATCGTGCATGCTTGCCTGGGGATATGGCTCGAGCCTGTAGTCTCTCATTCATATCATTCCCTGGGCGTCCACACGATGCAAAATTTCTATAAGTGATGTGTTTTAATACAATAGAAAAAAGCTTCGTATTATTTAACTAATACAACTAATAGAAAGTCATATTTTTAATTAACCAAAAGATATAACTTAATATGAATACATATGATTCTTATATTTAAAATATTACGCTTTTGATTGTGTATGCTTGTCTGGGGATGTGCCTCGAGCCTGTAGTCTCTCGCTCATATTATTTCTCCAGGCGTCAGCACATTACAAAATCGGTACAATTTATATTTTGTTATTCAAAAAAATAAGGCCTTTCGTATAATTTAATAAATCCCACTAAATTAAATTAACGAAGTGCCTTATGTATAAAAATTATTACATGACTCAACATACACTACCAATGGAAACTTCCGTTCTTTCTTACATAAAAAGATTGCGCTTATGGAGAGAGTATAAAACGTATAAATAACTCGAAATTGAATGTACATTTTAACAATCTTGTTATGATATATACAACGAAAATTAAAATACACAAACATTATAGTTCTAGACAAAACATATTGATTGTCTTTCATTCACTTTGTATAAAGCAAAGCCCAAGACTATTTTTATGTCTTGGGCGTTTGTATCAACTAGTTGAAATAGTAAAGTCGTTATGCAAGATTAATGATGCAGTTATTTTACTTCTGAACTTGCGATTTTTTTGTATCTTAGATACATAAGACTCAAGATGATAAACCAAATAGGTGTTAAATAGACTGCTCTTCTTGTTTCTACATTTACAAAAAGTAAGCAAAACACTAAAAAGAAGAAAGCCAAAATGATATATCCTATATATTTACCACCAAATAATTTATATGTAGCATTTTTGTGCATTTCTGGATTTTGGTGATGATAATTAATATAAGCAACTATGATTAGAGCCCAAACGACTAAAAACAACACTGTAGAAACGGTTGTAATATACGTGAATACTAAAGTTGCATTTGGAATAATGTAATTTAATAATGCTGAAATTAATAATAATGCACATGATACTAAGATAGCTATATGAGGTACTCCATTTTTGTTTATTTTTTCAAAAATAGGCGGTGCTTGCTTTTGATTTGAAAGTCCAAATAACATACGACTGTTTGAAAATATACCGCTATTACAAGAAGAAGCAGCAGCTGTTAATACTACAAAGTTAATGATTCCTGCTGCAAATGGAATACCGATTAAAGCAAATAATCTGACAAAAGGACTTTCTTCAGGATTAATATTGTTCCAAGGGATGATGGACATAATTACAGTCAATGCACCGACATAAAAGATTAAGATTCTAATCGGAACACTATTGATTGCTTTTGGAATGGTTTTAGTTGGATCTTTTGTTTCACCAGCCGTTACTCCGATTAATTCAATTCCTACAAAAGAAAAGAGTGCCATTTGGAATGACATTAAAAATCCATTAATTCCTTTAGGAAAAATACCATGTTGATATAAATTGGTTAATGAAGTATGTCCAAATTGTGTGTCGTATGCCATGATAATCATTACCACACCAACGACGATAAGTGCCAAGATTGTAACTACTTTAATGATTGAGAACCAGAACTCTAGTTCACCGAAAAGTTTAGCACTCAGTAAATTTAATGACATTAAAATTAATACACAAAATAGAGCACTTATCCAATTAGGTATATGTGGAAACCAGAAACTAACATATTTTGCAACTGCTGTTACCTCGGCCATACCTGTGATAATCCAGCACAACCAATACGTCCATCCGGTAACAAACCCAGCAAATGAACCTATATATTGATTTGTCACATCAGCAAAGGATTTAAAATCTGTATTTGTTACAAGAATTTCTCCTAAGCCACGCATAAACATAAACAACATAAATCCTATAATGATATATGTAAGTAAAATAGAAGGACCTGTTAATGCTATGGTTTGACCGGCACCTAAGAAAAGTCCTGTACCGATTGCGCCTCCAATTGCAATTAACTGTATATGTCTATTGCTGAGTTCTCTTTGTAGCTGTTGTTTTGCCATAAGTTTTAACTCCTTTATTAAGTTATTTATTATTATGATACGCAATCTAAAATAAAACAATACTTTTTTATAGTTGTATCTCAAAAAAGTCAGTGTAATATTATATTAATAATTTGTTATTAATCATGATAACCAATTAAAAACTTTGATAAATTGAAGAAAGGGTAATTACATATTAGAATGATGATATAACAACGTTCATTAATTATGACGTGTTTATGGGCATATAAACAAATTATCGTTTCTTAATGATTAATCAGGACTTTAAACGGAAATATTCACAAAAACGTAAATATTGGCTATAATAGTTTATGAAAGCCGTTTCATTATGAAATAGAAAAGGGGAATATATATGGCAGAGTTACAAAAAGGTTTAGAAGGGGTAATTGCAGCAGAAACAAAAGTGAGCTCAATCATTGATAGTCAACTTACATATGCTGGCTATGAAATTGATGATTTAGCCGAAAATGCTGAATTTGAAGAAGTTGTCTTTTTATTATGGCATTACAGATTACCTAATAAAGAAGAACTACAAACATTTAAAGAAAAACTCTTTAAGTATATGACATTAAATCCTAGAGTGTATAATCATTTTAAAGAATATGCTACTAGTAATGTACATCCAATGACAGCGCTAAGAACATCAGTGTCTTACGTTGCACACTTTGATGAACATGCTGAGGATGAAAGTGAAGATCAAACAATGGAACGTGCAGTGCGTATCCAAGCTAAAATCGCCTCACTTGTTACAGCGTATGCTAGAGTTAGAGAAGGTAAAGAACCTGTCAAACCTAATAGTGATTTAAATTATGCCGGGAACTTCTTATATATGTTACGTGGTGAATTGCCAACAGATATAGAAGTTGAAGCATTTAATAAAGCATTGGTACTACATGCAGATCACGAGTTGAATGCGTCTACCTTTACTGCTAGATGTGCAGTGTCCTCATTATCAGATATGTATTCAGGTATTGTAGCAGCTGTCGGATCTTTAAAAGGTCCATTACACGGTGGGGCAAATGAACGTGTGATGAGCATGCTATCAGAAGTTAAATCTATTGATGATGTAGACGAATACATCGATAATAAAATTAAAAATAAAGAAAAAATAATGGGATTCGGTCACCGTGTATATAAAAATGGTGATCCAAGAGCGAAATTCCTGAAAGAGATGAGTAGAAAAATCACATCAGAAACAGGTCAAAGTCAGTTATTTGATATATCTGTAAAAATAGCTGATAAAATGAAAGAAGAAAAAGGCCTTATCGCCAATGTGGACTTCTATAGTGCAACTGTATATCACAGTATGAATATTGAACATGATTTATTCACACCTATTTTTGCAGTTAGCAGAACTTCAGGTTGGATTGCACATATTCTTGAACAATACAGAGACAATAGAATTATGCGTCCAAGAGCACAATATATTGGTGAAACTAATAGAACATATGAACCAATTGAAGAAAGATAATTACGAATTAGCATTTTGAAAAATATTACAAATGACGGAGGTATTTTTACATGGCAGGAGAAAAAGTAGTAAAATCAGCAGAAGGGTTAACTGTACCAAATAACCCTATCATTCCTTATATTATTGGTGACGGTATCGGTCCAGATATTTGGTCAGCTGCTAGCAGAGTCATCGACGCAGCTGTAGAACAAGCTTATAATGGTGAAAAGAAAATTGAATGGAAAGAAGTACTTGCTGGTCAAAAAGCTTATGATGAAACAGGCGAATGGTTACCGCAAGAAACTTTAGATACAATTAATGAATATTTAATCGCAATTAAAGGACCACTAACTACACCAATCGGTGGGGGTATTCGTTCATTAAACGTTGCACTACGTCAAGAACTTGATTTGTTTACTTGTTTAAGACCAGTTCGTTGGTTCCAAGGCGTTCCATCACCAGTTAAACGTCCGGAAGATACTGATATGGTTATTTTCCGTGAAAACACAGAAGATATCTATGCTGGTATTGAGTTTAAAGAAGGTACTCCAGAAGTTAAAAAATTAATTGAATTCTTACAAGATGAAATGGGCGCTAAAAATATCAGATTCCCTGAAACATCAGGAATTGGTGTAAAACCAGTATCTAAAGAAGGCACAGAGCGTTTAGTACGCGCAGCAATTCAATATGCTCTAGATAATAATCGTAAATCTGTAACTTTAGTTCATAAAGGTAATATCATGAAATTTACAGAGGGTGCTTTCAAACAATGGGGTTATGATTTAGCACATAATGAATTTGGTGATAAAGTATTTACTTGGCAACAATATGACGAAATTGTTGAAAAAGACGGTAAAGAAAAAGCAAATGAAATTCAAGACCAAGCTGAAAAAGACGGTAAAATTATTATTAAAGATTCTATTGCAGACATTTTCTTACAACAAATATTGACACGCCCTGCAGATCACGATGTTGTTGCTACGATGAATCTTAATGGTGACTATGTGTCAGACGCCTTAGCAGCACAAGTTGGCGGCATTGGAATTGCACCAGGAGCAAATATTAACTATGAAACAGGCCATGCGATATTTGAAGCAACGCACGGTACTGCTCCAAAATATGCTGGTTTAAATAAAGTTAACCCATCTTCTGAAATTTTAAGTGCTTCATTAATGCTTGAACACTTAGGTTGGCAAGAAGCTGCTGATAAGATTACTGAGTCTATTGAAAAAACAATTGCTTCAAAAGTTGTTACTTATGACTTTGCACGTTTAATGGACGGTGCAAAAGAAGTATCTACTTCTGAATTCGCTGATGAATTAATCAAAAATATTAAATAAATTAACAACAAATAGTATAACGAAGCATTTTTCAAATGAAGATGCATCATTTTACTTAAGAGCGAGAATAAGAAATCACTTTTATAATGATTTCTATCTCGCTCTTTTTTATTTTGCTTGAATTCACGTTACTAACTAGTAACGCTTGGCCTTAATATGGTTAAATTGAAACAATTATTAGTTTTAATATAAAGTTAATGTTAAGTTAGTATTAACATAAACAATATTATTTATTTGAAATGCTGGAGATAGATTCATTGAAGAATTGTTTAAGAAGACGATACAAATTCTTTGTTCATTCTTTACAAATAACTAATTATTTTCTATTTATTAAGTTTATGTAAAAAAACTTTTAAGTATGTTATTTTTATTAAAATTTACGTTATAATTAATTTGTAATCATAAAATTGGAGGTATACTATGTCACAAAAAGTACTTGTAGTAGATGATGAGCAATCAATTGTAACCTTGTTAAAATATAATTTAGAGCAAGCTGGATACATAGTGGATGTTGCCTATGATGGTGAAGAAGCATTAGAAAAAGTGAATACTGTAAATCCGGAATTGGTTGTATTAGATGTTATGCTTCCTAAAAAAGATGGTATCGAAGTTTGTAAAACAATTCGATCTGATAAAAATTTAGTACCAATTTTGATGTTAACTGCTAAAGATGATGAATTTGATCGTGTGTTAGGTTTAGAGCTTGGTGCAGACGATTATATGACTAAACCGTTTTCACCGAGAGAGGTTGTTGCAAGAGTTAAAGCTATTTTAAGACGCTCTGCAATGATCAATGAAGCAGTACCAGTTGAAAATGATGAGGATGATATTTTAATTGGTTCTATAAGAATTAGACCAGAATATTTTGAAGTTTATCGCGAAGATGAATTATTAGAACTCACACCTAAAGAGTTTGAACTGTTACTTTACCTTATTGAAAGACAAGGCAGAGTAATCACGCGAGAACATATGTTAAATTCTGTTTGGAATTATGAATTTGCAGGTGATTCAAGAATTGTGGATGTACATATAAGTCATTTAAGAGATAAATTAGAAGAGAATCCAAAACAACCTAAATTGATAAAAACAGTTAGAGGTTTAGGTTATAAATTGGAAAGACCTAAAGTCTAATGCTAAAGTTTCATCAAAGACTCTTATTTTTATTATGTACCATCGTTATCATCAGTTTTGTTGCATTAGGTGCAATAATTACACATGTCATTTATAATACTGTCATTTCAAGCCAACAAGGTGATTTAGAGCATCAAGCACAACATTTAGTCAGTTTATATAATCATGATAAAACAGATGAAATCAAAGATATTGCAAAAAACGAAAATTTTACATTTATACTCACGAAAGATAACGATGAAGTGTTTTCCACAAAAGAAAGAACCCAATTTAACGACGACATTAATAATGAAGCGAATCCTTCTAAAATAATTTACGATAAATTTGGGGATGATCGGAGATACACTTTTAAAACATCGATAAGAGATAAAGATGTGATTATCAGTGGTATTAATAATCAAATCCTCGAATTACAAATAGGTATATGGAAATATGTTGGCTTAATTGGATTATTTGTTTTGGTTATTATTTTCTTTGTCGTCAGAAGCATTAATAGAACATACATTAGACCCATTAATGAAGTGACATATGCTACCAATCTTTTAGCTGAAGGTTATTATCATGTAAGAGTTCCAGAAAGTAATGTAAAAGAAACAAGGGAACTATTCGTCACTACTAATGAGCTAGCCAGAAGATTACAACGCTTAAATCATAAGCAAAAGTTGCAATCTAATCGCTTGAAAACAACGATAGAAAATATACCTAGTTCAATTTTAATGATTGATAAATATGGAGAAATTGTAATTGCAAATAAATCATATTACGATGTGTTTAGTCCAGACAATGTTGTAGAACATAAAAGTTATATTGATTTTATAGATCCAGAGATACAAAAGTTAATCGCTGCAGCATTTAAAGTTGAAAAACCAACATATGATCAAATCGAGTTGACGATTGACCAAGTCCATCAAAAATATTTTGACACAGCATGTATTCCAATTTTATCTAAAAATAAAAAGAATCTTTACGGTATGGTTGTTGTACTACATGATATTACGAATTTGAAAAAGTTGGAAAATTTAAGACGTGAATTTGTGGCTAATGTATCTCATGAATTGAAAACACCAATCACATCTATAAAAGGTTTTGCTGAAACACTGTTAGATGGTGCAAAAGATGATGAGCAAACATTAAATGACTTTTTAAAAATTATTTCTAAAGAATCAAATCGTATTGAAACATTAGTATATGACTTGTTAGATTTATCTCATGTTGAACAACAAACGCAATTGGAAACAGAGCCAACAAGTTTGTCTGAAATTGCTGAATCAACAATGAGGCATATGCAAAATATCGCAGAAAGTAAAAATATAACAATCGTTAATGAAATTGAACCAGATATTATTATTGAAGCGAATAAAGATAAAGTTTCGCAAGTTGCACTTAATTTACTTTCGAACGCGATAAGTTATTCTAAAGTATCTGGAGAAGTCATCGTGCGCGTTTTCAAAGAAGGTAATAAGCGCATGCTTGAAGTTCAAGATTTTGGTATTGGCATTAGCCAGCAAGATCAAAAACATATATTTGAACGCTTTTATCGTGTAGATAAAGCACGTAGTAGAGATTCTGGAGGTACTGGTTTAGGTTTATCTATTACGAAACATATTATGGAAGCGCATCAAGGTAGAATTAATGTGTTTAGTGAGCCGGAAAAAGGATCTACCTTTAGAGTCACATTTTTTGAATAAAATAATAACTACAATCGATTTAACCATAAATGGTCAAGGTTAAATCGATTGTTTTATTTTGTTAATGTAAAATACGATAGAAATAGATATTTAATCAATTTGATGATGCTTGTGTTGTCTTGTGCATGTGTAAAGATGCACAGGGATGAATAATAGGATAGAGCATTAATTGAGCTGAAATGCATACGCTTGCATCAGTCGTACAAGTACATAAAATTAAAAAGTAGGCCTTTATCAGTAACTAACAATATAATGGTGATTAACTGAGATGCTCAATTTGACGCAACCTCATCGATTGAATACGGATTGTCCTATAATTTATGATAAAATGAAAAGTAAATATGTGTTGGAGGTTAAAATATTGAACAAATTAATTTTAATAGATGGAAACAGTTTGAGCTTTAGAGCTTTTTATGCGTTACCATTATTACAAAATAAAGCTGGTATTCATACGAACGCCGTTTATGGTTTTGCAATGTTGTTGGAAAAGATAATTAAAGAAGAACAGCCCACACATTTTTTAGTCGCTTTTGATGCTGGGAAAACAACATTTAGGCACGCGCAATATAGTGAATATAAAGGTGGACGACAATCCACTCCTCCAGAACTTAGTGAGCAATTTCCATACGTGAGACAACTATTGGATGCTTATCGTATCAAACGTTACGAATTAGAAAACTATGAAGCAGATGATATTATAGGTACATTAAGTAAACAAGCTAATCAGGAAAACTTCCAAACAATAATCATTACAGGAGATCGTGATTTAACTCAATTAGCAACAGATGATGTAACGATTTATTATACTAAAAAAGGTGTTACAGACGTCGATCATTATACACCAGCGTTTATAGCTGAAAAGTATAGTGGTCTAACACCGAAACAAATTATCGACATGAAAGGTTTAATGGGTGACACTTCAGATAATATTCCTGGAGTAGCTGGTGTCGGAGAAAAAACAGCAATTAAGCTATTGAAGCAATTTTCAACTGTTGAAAATGTATACGATCATCTAGATGAAGTATCAGGAAAAAAATTGAAAGAAAAACTTGAAAATAGTAAAGATGATGCTTTAATGAGTAAAACATTAGCAACAATCAATTGTGATAGCCCGATTGATGTATCGTTAGAGGATACAAAATTACCGGATCATTCAGAAACTGAGGATAAAATTGAACTATTTAAAAAGTTAGAATTCAATCAACTCTTAGATCAGATGGATGCTTCAAATAATGTATCTGAAGTTCAAGACATGGATATTGAAATAGAAGACGATTTTACAAACATTGATTTCAACTCATTAGAAGCAGCTACCATCCATTTTGAATTGGATGGTGCCAACTACTTAAAGGATAATATTTTGAAATTTGGCTTGTTTGATGGCCAACATTATATCGTAGTTAATGCAGAACAATTAGCACAGAATCAATCATTAATTGCTTGGCTTGAAGACGATAAGACTGAAAAGATCGTTTATGATGCCAAAAAATCTTATATTGTAGCACATCGACTCGGTATTAGTATTAAGCATATTGTGTTTGATGTGATGTTAGCAAGTTACATTATTGATCCTTCACGCACAATAGATGACGTGAATTCTGTGGTGTCAAACTACGGTCAACATTATGTCCAATCAAGTGTAACGATATATGGAAAAGGCAAGAAAAAACAGATACCTACAGATGATGTATTAAATCCTTATGTGGGTTCTATTATCAATGCTATCAGTCAAGTTAAACCAAAGATTCAACAACAATTGGAAGAATATAATCAAACCGATTTACTGTATGATTTAGAATTACCATTAGCACAAATATTAAGTGAAATGGAAGAAACTGGAATTTATACAGAAATCAGTGAATTGCAACAAATGGAAACAGAAATTCAAAGCAAATTAGATGTATTAATTGATAATATCTATGATGCTGCTGGTGAAAAGTTTAATATTAACTCACCAAAACAATTAGGTGTCGTATTATTTGAAACATTAAAATTACCTGTGATTAAAAAGACTAAGACAGGATACTCTACTGCAGTTGATGTGTTAGAACAGTTGCAAGGGGAACATCCAATCATAGAATATATTTTAGAATATAGGCAATTAGCGAAATTACAATCTACGTATGTTGAAGGGTTACAAAAAGTGATTGCTGAAGATAATCGTATTCATACTCGTTTCAATCAAACATTGGCTCAAACAGGACGTTTATCATCAATTGATCCAAATCTTCAAAACATACCAGTACGTTTAGAAGAAGGTCGAAAAATTAGAAAAGCATTTAAATCAAGTGATAAAAATAATGTTATATTTTCAGCCGATTACTCACAAATTGAATTAAGAGTATTGGCACATATAACGCAAGATGAAAGTTTGAAACAAGCGTTCATCAATGATGAAGATATCCACACAGCCACAGCGGTAAAAGTATTTGATGTAGATCCTGAAAATGTAGATAGTTTAATGCGTAGACAAGCAAAAGCCGTGAATTTTGGTATCGTATATGGTATAAGTGACTATGGTTTAAGCCAAAGTTTAGGTATAACTAGAAAACAAGCTAAAAAATTCATAGATGATTATCTAGATAGTTTCCCTGGCGTCAAACAATATATGGAAGACATAGTTAAAGACTGTAAAGCACAAGGCTATGTAGAAACACTACTTCATAGAAGACGCTATATTCCAGATATCACTAGTAGAAACTTTAATTTAAGAGGTTTTGCTGAAAGAACAGCGATGAACACACCTATACAGGGTAGCGCAGCAGATATTATCAAACTTGCGATGGTACATTTTGCTAATGAGGTTAAACATACAGATTTTCATGCTCAGCTATTATTACAAGTTCACGATGAATTGATTTTTGAATTACCAGAAGAAGAAGTAGATGACTTTGAAAAATTCATTGAAAAAATAATGGATAATGCATTGAAGTTAGATGTTCCATTGAAAGTTGAATCTAGTTATGGACAAACATGGTATGACGCGAAATAGAAAGAGGGGAATATAGTGCCTGAACTACCTGAAGTTGAACATGTTACAAGAGGAATAAGACCTTTTGTACAAGGGCAAAAAATTGAGGATGTTATTTTCTCTGATAAAGTGATAGAAGGAAAAAATAGTCAAAAAGAAACGATTATTAAAGGTCTATCATTAGATACATTCAAAAAGTTTACTGAGGGCTACACGATTAATAATATTGAAAGACGTAGTAAGTATATTGTCTTTTATATTCAAAATAATTCAACACAAAGAATTCTTATTAGTCATTTAGGTATGGCTGGTGGTTTTTTTGTTGTAGATCATATAGAAGACATCAGTACTCCTAATTATCGTAAACATTGGCATGTTATTTTTAAATTAGATAATGACAAACTATTAGTTTATTCAGATATTCGCAGATTTGGAGAGATTAGAAATGTTGCTTCATTTGAAGGATATCCATCATTTTTAGAAATCGCACCAGAACCTTTTGAGCAAGAAGCACTACCACATTATATGTCTTGGTTTGATAAAAAATTATATCTAAACAAACCAATCAAACAAATGATATTAGATCATAGAGTGATTTCAGGTTGTGGTAACATCTATGCTTGTGAAGCATTGTTTCGAGCTGGCATTCACCCAGCACGTATATCTAAAGATTTAAATCATCAAGAAAAAGAAATATTATTTTATTATGTTCGAGAAGTACTAGAAGCGGGTATAAAATATGGTGGTACCAGTATTTCAGATTATCGTCATGCGGATGGAAGTACTGGTACAATGCAACAATATTTAAATGTATATAAACAAAAGACATGTAAAGTGTGCGGAAATGATATTGAGACACAAATTATTGCAACACGCAATAGTCATTTCTGTCCTGTATGTCAAAAATGAAGGAAGAGTGAAATTATGCCTAAAGTTATTGGATTAACTGGTGGTATCGCATCAGGAAAATCAACTGTTTCAGAATTGTTAACAGCACATGGTTTTAAAATTGTAGATGCAGATATTGCATCACGTAAAGCTGTTGAAAAAGGTTCTGAAGGACTTGAGCAAGTTCGTGCAACATTCGGAGAAGAATCAATTGATGAAGATGGTAATATGGACCGTGGATATGTAGGAGATATCGTCTTCAACTACCCCGAAAAAAGATTAGAATTAAATGAAATCGTCCATCCGATTGTTAGAAACATTATGGAACAAGAAAAAGAAGCGTTTTTAAAAGATGGCTATAATGTAATTATGGACATTCCGTTACTTTATGAAAATGAATTACAAGATACAGTAGATGAAGTATGGCTTGTTTATACTTCAGAAAGTATACAAATAGATAGATTAATGCAACGCAATGATATTTCTATGGAGGATGCAAAGGCACGGGTTTATAGTCAAATATCCATAGACAAAAAACGCAGAATGGCAGACCATGTCATCGATAATCGAGATTCTAAATTAGATTTAAAACAAAATTTAGAACAATTATTGACCGATGAAGGCTATATTGAAAGTGAAACAGGTCATTCGCAAGAAATATAAATATCAAATGTGTGTATTAAAAACATACGCACTTAATTCCTTCAAAGTGGACATTTAATAAATGAAAACTTTGGAGGGATTTTTTTATACATTTATAGAGATTTTGTAACGTGCAGATTATGGAGGAATAATAACAATCAGAGGCTACAGGATTGAACCATACCATCAGGCAAGCATGCATGAAAAATCACATGTTTGAAATATCAAAGAAATAAATGATGATTTTATAAAAAATTAATCGTTTAGAAAACTATAATTTTAACTGTTTTAAGATTTTTAAATTTTTATTCAAGAAAACGCTTTCGCATTTATCGATTTATGTTATACTAATTCCATAAAGTATAACACTAAAACGAGGGGTGCTTCGAATGACGACAAATATTGCAATTAATGGAATGGGTAGGATAGGTAGAATGGTATTAAGAATAGCGCTTAAAAACGAAAATATGAATGTAGTCGCGATTAATGCCAGCTATCCACCGGAAACAATTGCTCACCTAATCAATTATGATACGACACATGGTAACTACGATTTAAAAGTAGAACCTATTGAGAATGGTATAAAAGTCGATGAACAAGAAATTAAACTTGTAGCTGACAGAAATCCAGAAAATTTACCGTGGGCTGAACTTGATGTAGATATTGTAATTGAAGCTACTGGTAAGTTTAATCATGGAGATAAAGCAGTGGCTCATATTACTGCTGGAGCTAAAAAAGTATTGTTAACAGGACCATCAAAAGGTGGAGATGTTCAAATGATTGTTAAAGGTGTGAATAACGATCAATTGGACATTGAAAAATATGATATCTTTAGTAATGCTTCTTGTACAACGAATTGTATTGGACCTGTAGCTAAAGTGCTTAATGACCAATTTGGTATTCAAAATGGTTTAATGACAACAGTACATGCTATTACCAATGATCAAAATAATATCGATAACCCACATAAAGATTTACGACGTGCACGTTCATGCAATGAAAGTATTATTCCTACTTCGACAGGCGCTGCTAAAGCACTAAAAGAAGTTTTACCTGAACTAGAAGGAAAACTTCACGGTATGGCTTTAAGAGTACCAACTAAAAATGTATCATTAGTTGATTTAGTAGTTGATTTAGATACTAATGTGACAGTAGAACAAGTTAATGATGCTTTCAGAAATAACACATTAGAAGATGTGATTGCTACTGAAGATGCGCCACTTGTATCTATGGATTTTAACACAAATCCACATTCAGCCATTATCGATACGCAAAGTACAATGATTATGGGTGATAATAAAGTGAAAGTGATAGCTTGGTATGATAACGAATGGGGTTATTCAAATAGAGTTGTTGATGTCGCTGAAGAAATTGGTCAATTACTAAAAAGTAATGTATCAACTGTTGTTAATTAATAGTGTAATTACTGTTAGAGTTTTACATGATTATTGCTTTGTAATTGCTTAATCAAGAAAAATAATTTATTGTTAACTTATATCTAAACCTCTCGTTAAAGTGAAATAATATTTTCACTTTAACGAGAGGTTTTAACTTTAAATATGAAGAACAAGTGAATCTAAATAAATAAATGAAATTATTGTGTAATACCATTCTTTTGTGGCTTAAGGATTTATAGTATAATGAATGGTAATCAAATTGAGAGGGTGGTAATTCGATGAAATGCCCGAAATGTAGTTCAACGCACTCTCGCGTTGTAGATTCACGACATGCTGATGAAGTAAATGCGATTAGACGTAGAAGAGAATGTGAACAATGCGGCACAAGGTTTACTACGTTTGAACATATTGAAAAAAGACCATTAATCGTTGTAAAAAAAGATGGTACACGTGAGCAATTTTTGCGTGAAAAAATACTCAATGGCTTGGTGCGCTCTTGTGAAAAAAGGCCTGTGCGTTATCAACAATTAGAAGATATTACTAATAATGTGGAGTGGAAACTAAGAGATGAAGGACGTGCTGAAATATCTTCAAGAGAAATTGGGGAACACGTCATGAATTTATTAATGCATGTAGATCAAGTTTCTTATGTGCGTTTTGCATCTGTTTACAAAGAATTTAAAGATGTTGATCAATTATTACAATCAATGCAAGGGATTTTAGCAGAAAACAAACGGAGTGATTCTTAAATGGGATTACAATCCTATGATTATGGTTTAAGACCACAAGATGACTTTCATGTGTTACGTCATTTTTATTTAAACCATAAGCATTTAGAAATTCTAAATAGATTATTTACGCCGATGATTGGATCAAATGCAATCGGTTTGTATCATTATTTGAATCAATTTGTAGAATTTAAACAAGATGTTGTCTTGACTCATTATATTATTATGAATGAATTGAAAATAAATCTACTTGAATTCAGGAAAGAAATGGATTTGTTAGAAGGCATAGGTTTATTAAAATCTTTTGCTCATCATTCTAAGCAACACTCTTCTTTCGTTTACAAACTCATACAACCACCATCAGCACAACAATTTTTTAATGATCCTATGCTATCCGTATATTTATATAGCCAAGTAAGCAAGCAACGTTACTTACAATTGAAATCACATTTTGAGGATCAAATGTCTATTGATTTAAATCAGTACCAAGATGTTACACGCACATTTACTGATGTGTTTAAAGTTCCTAACCAAGCACTCACTGAGGATGAACAGATGATTGAAG
Organism: Staphylococcus sp. GDY8P198P; assembly: GCF_017891615.1. Taxonomy (NCBI): domain Bacteria; kingdom Bacillati; phylum Bacillota; class Bacilli; order Caryophanales; family Staphylococcaceae; genus Staphylococcus; species Staphylococcus sp. GDY8P198P. The sequence goes on along the minus strand of NZ_JAESJQ010000016.1, from coordinate 30,243 downwards.
GTGAAGAAACTTATGGTGGCATGGATTTGTCTAATGTGAATTTTGATTTTGAAGTACTTTATGATTTATTACAAAATCATTTTATTAGCACTAAAATGATTGATGGTGAAGCTAAAGCGCTGATCACACAAATTGCGACTTTATATGGTTTGACACCAGAAGCAATGAAACGCATTATTTTAAAATCAATCACTAGTGCACAAGAACTTTCTTTTGAAGAGATGCGTAAACATGCTAGAACGTATTATCTTATAGAGCATGAGCAACAGCTTCCCAAATTAAATGCTAAAAAATCAAATTATATCAATGATGATAACACGGAAAATAAAAATCATATTAAAGATGATTCAAAAAATTGGTTAAAGCAATTGGATGAAACCAGTCCTATTGATATGCTTGCTTCGTGGTCAGAATCTGAACCGACGACTCAACAAAAATATATGGTCGAAGAATTAATAGAGAGAGAACAATTACCGTTTGGTGTGATTAACATACTTTTACAATTTGTAATGTTAAAAGAAGATATGAAACTCCCTAAAACCTATATCTTTGAGATTGCATCAAATTGGAAAAAAAAAGGCATCAAAACTGCAGAGGAAGCATATCATTATGCTAAAAAGGTAAATCAACCTACATCCAATCAATCAAATCAAACTAAAAGTGGTAGTTATAAACCTAAGCAACTCGTTTCTAGAGAAATGACGCCTAAGTGGTTAGAAGAAAGGGATAGTAATGACACGAAAAGCCAAAGTTTAGAAAATCATACTAATCCAGATGAGGATGAAGCATTAAAACGAGACCGTGAAGCATTGTTAAAACGATTAAATAGCAAGCGAGAGGAGGAGTAATATATGAAGTCTTTCAATCATATTATGGGTGATTCTAAAGATTTAAGTAAGCGAATTGAAAAGATAAAAAAAGATGTTATCAATGATTCTGACGTTAAGACGTTTCTAGAATCGCATCAATCTGAAGTGACGAATGCGATGATTGATGAAGATTTGAATATTTTACAAGAATATAAGGATCAAGAAAAACATTATGATGGACATGCTTTTAAAGATTGCCCTAATTTTGTTAAAGGTCACGTACCTGAATTATATGTAGAAAATCAACACATTAAGATTCGTTACTTGCCTTGCCCATGTAAAATTAAACATGATGAAGAAAAATTCGATGCACATTTAATTGCCTCACATCATATGCAACGAGATACATTAAATGCCAAATTAAGCGATATTTATATGGATAAGAGAGACCGTATAAATGTCGCAATGGCAGCAACGGATATTTGTGAAAAAATAGTAGAAAAAGCACCCCAAGTTAAAGGTTTATATATACACGGTCCTTTTGGTACAGGCAAGTCATTTATCTTAGGTGCAATTGCCAATGAATTAAAAGTTGAAAAAGTACCTTCTACGATTGTATATTTACCAGAATTTATTCGCTCTTTAAAAGGCGGGTTTAAAGATGGTAGTTTCGAATCAAGGCTTGCGAAAGTACGTGAATCACATGTATTAATGTTGGATGATATTGGTGCTGAAGAAATTACACCTTGGGCGAGAGATGAAGTGATTGGTCCATTATTACATTATAGAATGGTTCAAGAGTTACCAACGTTCTTTAGCTCTAACCTAAGTTTTGAAGAATTAGAATATCATCTTTCTGTTACGCGTAATGGTACAGAAAAAACAAAAGCAGCTAGAATTATGGAAAGAATTAAATCTTTAGCAACACCATATTTTTTGGAAGGCAAAAATTATCGTAACGATTGAATTATAAAAAAAATGTTGTATAATATAATTAAATCTAAATCAAGCGAAATAAAATGAAGACATGATAGGTAAATGGTTACTTCACAGAGAACCAATGTGTGATGAGAATTTGGTAAGTATCATTATCTGTTACTACTTCATTATAGATGTTTTAATCAACATCCGGCTCAAGACCGTTAACTTATGTAGAGTAAAGTTGTTTCATTCTTAAAGAAATAACTTTAATTAGGGTGGTACCACGAAGACCTCGTCCCTTTTAGGGATGGGGTCTTTTTGTTTTACATTTGTAATTATGTCCTTTTCGCTATGATTTAAGGCAAGTATAAATAGGAGGAATTTAAATGGCTCAAATAAATATAACTTTTCCAGATGGTAATGCGAAAGCATTTGAAAAAGGAATTACTACTGAAGAAATTGCGCATTCAATCAGTCCAGGTTTAAGAAAAAAGGCAGTTGCAGGTAAATTAAACGGACAACTCATTGATTTAACAAGACCCATTGAAACAGATGGTGAAATTGAAATTGTAACACCTGGTAGTGATGAAGCTTTAGAAGTTTTACGCCATTCTACTGCACATTTAATGGCACAAGCATTAAAACGTTTATACGGAGATGTGAAATTTGGTGTAGGTCCAGTAATTGATGGTGGTTTTTATTATGACTTTGATATGACTGAAAGTGTGTCATCCGATGATTTTGAAAAAATTGAAAAAACAATGAAACAAATTGTTAATGAAAACTATCCTATAGAGCGAAAAGTAGTTTCGAGAGATGAAGCTAAAACATTTTTTGCAGATGATCCATATAAGCTAGAATTAATAGATGCCATTCCAGAAGATGAAAATGTTACTTTATATTCGCAAGGTGAATTTACTGATTTATGTCGTGGTGTTCATGTACCGTCTACTTCCAAAATTAAAGAATTTAAGCTTTTATCAACTGCAGGTGCATATTGGCGCGGAGACAGCGATAATAAAATGCTTCAACGTATATACGGTACTGCTTTCTTCGATAAAAAAGATTTAAAAGCACATCTACAAATGTTAGAAGAACGTAAAGAACGCGATCACCGTAAAATTGGTAAAGAGCTAGAATTATTCTCAAATAATCAATTAGTAGGTGCTGGGTTACCATTATGGTTGCCAAACGGTGCAACAATTCGCCATGAAATTGAACGATATATTGTAGATAAAGAAGTGAGCATGGGTTATGATCATGTTTATACACCAGTGATGGCTAATGTAGATTTATATAAAACATCAGGGCATTGGGATCATTATCAAGAAGACATGTTTCCAACTATGAAATTAGATGAAAATGAAGAAATGGTGTTAAGACCTATGAACTGTCCTCATCATATGATGATCTATGCTAATAAACCACATTCATATCGCGAATTACCAATTCGAATTGCTGAATTAGGTACAATGCATCGTTATGAAGCAAGTGGTGCTGTTTCTGGGTTACAACGTGTTAGAGGAATGACTTTAAATGATGCACATATTTTTGTAAGACCAGACCAAATAAAAGAAGAGTTCAAACGGGTTGTTAATTTAATCGTCGATGTTTATGAGGACTTTGGGTTTGAAAATTATAAATTCCGCTTAAGTTACAGAGATCCAGAGGATAAAGAAAAGTACTTTGATGATGAAGAAATGTGGAATAAAGCAGAAAGTATGTTGAAAGAAGCGGCTGATGAACTTGGTTTAGAATACGAAGAAGCTATTGGTGAAGCGGCATTTTATGGTCCTAAGTTAGATGTCCAAGTTCAAACAGCTATGGGTAAAGAAGAAACATTATCAACAGCACAATTAGACTTTTTACTACCTGAAAAATTTGAATTATCATATATAGGAAAAGACGGTGAGCAACATAGACCTGTAGTCATCCATCGTGGCGTTGTTTCGACAATGGAACGCTTTGTTGCATTTTTAACAGAAGAAACTAAAGGCGCTTTCCCTACATGGTTAGCGCCAAAACAAGTTGAAATTATCCCCGTAAATGTGGACTTGCATTATGATTACGCTAGACATTTGCAAGATGAACTTAAATCACAAGGCGTAAGAGTCGAGATAGACGATAGAAATGAGAAAATGGGATACAAAATTAGAGAAGCTCAAATGCAAAAAATCCCTTATCAACTTGTAGTTGGAGATAAAGAAATGGAAAATAATGAAGTGAATGTTAGAAAATATGGTTCTCAAGATCAAGAAACGGTTGAAAAAGAGTCATTTATTTGGGACTTGGTAGATGAAATCAGACTTAAAAAACAAAGATAACCTTGAAAGTAATCTTGAAATCATGTATATTAAATCTTAGTGAAATAAAAATATAAAAAAATTGAGTTAGAGGTTGCGTTTTTAATCAGTAACAATCCGGAAGCTATTTGGAGCGTATGTAGGATTTGTGAAAGGTGAAAATGCCGAAACCAAAAGTGACCATTTGCGCTATTGGTTGGGTCAGTTTTCGAAAGGGACTGGACTGTCACATATGTGATGTGCTACCTATATAAATGCTATTACTAAAATGGTTGCATATCTAATAGGTATGTAACCATTTTATTTTAGGTTAAAGATTATTATTCATACTAAAACGGGAAATTTAAAGCAAATTGTTTAAATAACATGTATATTACAATATTAACGTTATTAATAACTATAAAAGTATAATTATAATCGCATAGTAAGTTGGCCTCTAAGTTTAAAGGAAAGGGAGCATCTATGGCAAAAGAAGGAAATCAAAATAATGGAGTTAAAAGAGGACTAAAAGATCGTCATATATCCATGATAGCAATTGGTGGTTGTATTGGTACTGGTTTGTTTATGACTTCTGGTGGTGCAATTCATGATGCAGGCGCCTTGGGTGCATTACTTGCATATGCAATTATTGGTGCAATGGTATTTTTCCTTATGACATCTTTAGGAGAAATGGCTACTTATTTACCTGTTTCTGGGTCATTTAGTACATATGCTACGCGTTTCGTTGACCCATCACTTGGTTTTGCATTGGGATGGAATTATTGGTTCAACTGGGTTATTACAGTTGCTGCAGACGTTACAATTGCTGCACAAGTGATTCAATATTGGACACCACTTTCAGGTATACCAGCATGGAGTTGGAGCTGTTTGTTCTTAATGATTATATTTGGACTAAACGCATTGTCCGTTAGGGTATATGGCGAAAGTGAATACTGGTTTGCATTAATTAAAGTTGTTACAGTTATTATCTTTATCGGAATTGGTCTACTTACTATTCTAGGTATTATGGGTGGAGAATTCGTAGGTTTTGACACATTTACTAAAGGTGGAGGGCCAATTCTTGGTGACGGATTAGATGGTAGCCTACTAACAATCCTTGGGGTATTCTTAGTTGCAGGATTCTCATTCCAAGGTACTGAATTAATCGGTATTACAGCTGGTGAATCAGAAAATCCAGAACGAGCAGTGCCTAAAGCAATTAAACAAGTGTTTTGGAGAATATTGATTTTTTATATATTAGCAATTTTTGTAATCGGTATGTTAATACCATATGATAGCTCGGCGTTAATGGGCGGTGGAGATGATATTTCAACTTCGCCATTTACATTAGTATTCCAAAATGCAGGATTGGCTTTCGCTGCTTCATTTATGAATGCGGTTATCTTAACATCAGTATTATCAGCAGGTAATTCTGGAATGTATGCATCGACTAGAATGCTATACTCTATGAGTAAAGATAAATTAGCCTATCCAATTTTTGGTAAAACAAATAGAAACGGTGTTCCATATGTATCGCTAATCACGACAGCAATCATTGTCGTAGGTATCTTTATATTACAACATTTGAGCGGTGACGCTTATGAATATATCGTTGCTGCAAGTGGTATGACTGGCTTTATCGCATGGGTAGGTATTGCGGTTAGTCATTATAGATTTAGAAAAGCATTTGATAAGCAAAATTATGATAAATCTAAATTAAAATACAAAGCTAAATTATTCCCATTTGGTCCAATCTTTGCTGGTATACTTTGTGTGCTAGTCATTATCGGACAAGATGTTGATTTTATCAAAACAGGTGAATTTAACTTGAATCGTTTTGTAATCACGTATATGGGTATTCCGGTATTTCTTGCTTTCTTTATTTATCATAAATTGCGTTATAAAACTAGAATGGTTCCATTAGAGAAAGTGAACTTACATCAAGATGTAGATATGGACGAAATTAAATAATAATTAAAACAAACTGTTGACTTATATTAATATTGTTGCTAAGATAGGTAATGTTGAATACGAAACGAACCAAGTAGAAGCTCCCGCTTCTCACCTGTGGCGACGCAAATGCAGTTGGCAGGTCTATATATACATGGAAATATCATGTGTAGAGAAGAGCGGGTATATTATATACTCGCTCTTTTTGCTTGGGATAATTTCGTAAAAATCTTGGAGGTGTCAACCATAGCAAAAGATCAGACTCAAGTTAACGAAAAGATTCGCGCAAAAGAATTACGTTTGATAGGGCAAGATGGAGAACAAATTGGTGTTAAATCAAAATCCGAAGCCCTAGAAATGGCTGAAAGAGTAGGTTTAGATGTAGTCTTAATGGCTCCAAATGCTAAACCACCTGTTGCAAGAATTATGGATTACGGTAAATACAGATTCGAACAACAGAAAAAAGAAAAAGAAATGAAGAAGAAACAAAAAACAATTAACCTTAAAGAAATTCGCTTAAGTCCAACAATTGAGGAACATGATTTCCAAACTAAATTGAAAAATGGACGTAAGTTCTTAGAAAAAGGCGATAAATGTAAAGTTTCTATTCGCTTCAGAGGACGTGCGATTACGCATAAAGAAATTGGTCAACGAGTTTTAGAAAAATTCGCTGAAGAATGTAAAGATATCGCAACTATTGGGCAAAGACCTAAAATGGACGGCCGTCAAATGTTCATTATGCTTAACCCGATAAATGAAAAATAATACTAGATAATACAGGAGGAAATGAATCATGCCTAAAATGAAAACACACCGTGGAGCTGCTAAACGTGTTAAAAGAACTGCTTCAGGTCAATTAAAACGTTCAAGAGCTTTTACTTCACATATGTTTGCAAATAAAACGACTAAACAAAAACGTAAATTACGTAAAGCTTCATTAGTACACAAATCAGACATGAAACGTGTAAAACAATTATTATCTTATAAAAAATAATTAACGAGTTAGCGTGAGAAATAACGAAAATATTAAGCATGTACACATTTTAAGGAGGAATTTATTATGCCACGAGTAAAAGGTGGAACAGTAACAAGAGCTCGTCGTAAAAAGACGATTAAATTAGCTAAAGGTTACTTCGGTGCGAAACGCACATTATACAAAGTTGCAAAACAACAAGTAATGAAATCAGGACAATACGCTTTCCGTGACCGTCGTCAAAGAAAACGTGACTTCCGTAAATTATGGATTACACGTATTAATGCTGCAGCACGTCAACATGATATGAGTTATTCAAGATTAATGAACGGCTTGAAAAAAGCTGATATCGACGTTAACCGTAAAATGCTTTCTGAAATCGCAATTTCAGATGACAAAGCTTTCGGTGAATTAGTAGCTAAAGCTAAAGAAGCTTTAAAATAATTTTAAAATAAAGCCTGGGACACCATATTGTCTCAGGCTTTTATGTGGTATTAGCAAAGCGTAAGTACTTTAAAATAGAGAGGCTTGAGCGAATACCAATATAATAATTATTTTTAACTCAGAGATTGGAATATGAGATGATTAAAAATTTCACTGCTGGTTAGAGCTTTGACATTAGTATTATTTTGAGATACTTAAATGTTTTGATAAAATAACAAAGAAGTCACACATGAAGGAGAAACTAATGTCTAAATTTGATGAAATGATTACAGTCGTACCAAGAAAAATTTTATTTGATAATGAAAATAATCAGTTTAATGGATTTTTAGATAAAAATTCAAATAAAGGACAAGACATTTTTGAAACACTATCGAATTATGAAATTAAACGTCGTGGTGATATGGAGGAAAATCCAAGTTATAAACAACTTATTTCATATTGCATATTAGAAAATGAACACGATGAAATTTTGGTTTATGAACGTCTATCTGGTGGTGGAGAAACACGTTTACACGGGCAATCTTCAATCGGTGTCGGTGGTCATATGAATGACGTTAAAGGGGCCGAATCTATTAATGAAGTGCTCAGAGTGAATGCTCAGAGAGAATTAAATGAAGAAGTAGGACTTTCTGAAAGTAAATCACAAAATTTAGCATACATAGGCTTTATCAACGATGATACAAATGAAGTCGGTGAAGTTCATTTAGGTGTTGTATTTAAGATAAATGTTAATAGTAATGATGTAGAAGCAAAAGAGACAGATACTTTAAAAATTAAATGGGTCAATCATAATAAGATAGATAATTATGATGACTTTGAAACATGGAGTGCACTCATTTTACAGGCAATACAATAGAGGTGTTGATCAATGTCTGATATCATTCCATTTCCACGATCAAAAGAAAAGTTGATTAGAGAAATTAAGCAAGCTTTTAATGAAAATAATTTAGCGCAAGCCTATGATTTGTTTGAGTCATTAGAAGCTCAATTCGAACTTGATGAACAAATGGCGCTTTTAAAATGTGCGATGCTTTTTAAAATGGAACATTATTTAGAATTACGTGAAGAAGCAATCATTTTATTAAAACAAGGTATGTCCAACTATGATGATTTAATGATTTACTATGTAAAAAGTTTAAATGGCTTGGGGCAATATTTTGAAGTCGTCGAAATCATTAACCAAATCATAGATGAGGTTAATGATCATAAAACTAGAATGGAACTGTTTCCAATCAAGGAATTTGCATTAAGCCAAATTGATAAACATAATGAACATGCAGCTCAAATGCTACAAAATTTTGATACATTAACATTTAAAGAACAAGTTAATATTATGTTGACGCTCATAGACCATAGTCAATATCGTTATCAAGAAACAGTCATTCATTTGTTGAATGCGTTAGCACTAGCACCAAATGTCGTAAGTATTATGTTGGAATACTTGCGCTTTGCAAAAAATAATCAAACGATTTCTATTCATAAATACGGATATGAAATCAATGTGATTCCACGTAATCTTGAAGGATTAGAACAAACTTTATTCAAAACTGAAATCATACCTAACGTACTAAAACAACTTGAAGATGGTGCAGCACAACTTGTAGAGGAAGCACTTCATTTGCTGAATAATCATGCCATTTTACTCTATCCATTAAATGTTGAAAACATTGCAACTAAGCAAACTTGGATAGAAGGTTACACAAATTATTTCAAATCTATGGTCGGTTTAGAAAGTCTTGATGAAACGAATCATGTGCTTGCATTCATCGTGTCACTAGATAAAGAAAAATAGGTTGTTTTATCATTAACTCATATGAAAAGTGGGTAATGATGTTAAGAGGTAATAAAAAATTAAAATAAATTTCAACTTTTTATTTATTATTCATATAAAATTCATAATTTGTGTCGAGCTTTGACGTGTGCTATAATAATGAAGTTGAAAAAATAAAATAGGATAATCATGGAGGTTTTTATACATGACAGCAACTTGGGAAAAAAAGGAAGGTAACGAAGGCGTTTTATCTGTTACTGTTCCAGCAGAAAAAGTAGACAAAGCAATTGATCAAGCTTTCAAAAAAGTGGTTAAACAAATTAATGTGCCAGGATTCCGTAAAGGGAAAGTACCTCGCCAAATTTTTGAACAACGCTTTGGTGTAGAAGCATTGTATCAAGATGCAGTTGATATCTTATTACCAGAAGCATATGGAGAAGCTATTGACGAAACTGGCATTAAACCAGTTGATCAACCAGAAATCAATGTAACATCAATTGAAAAAGGTGAAGACATGACTTTTGAAGCAAATGTTGTAGTTGAACCTGAAGTTGAACTTGGTGATTACAAAGGTTTAGAAATTGAAAAACAAGGTACTGAATTAACTGAAGAAGAAGTACAAGAATCAATCGATCATCAACTTGGACATTTAGCAGAAATGGTTGTTAAAGAAGATGGTGCAGTTGAAAACGGTGATACTGTAAACATTGATTTTGATGGTTATGTAGATGGCGAACAATTTGAAGGTGGACAAGCTGAAGGCTATGACCTTGAAATTGGTTCAGGATCATTCATTCCAGGTTTTGAAGAACAATTGGTTGGTGTTAAAGCTGGTGAAGAAAAAGATGTTAATGTAACATTCCCAGAAGAATACCATGCTGAAGAATTAGCTGGTAAAGAAGCAACATTCAAAACAAAAGTTAATGAAATTAAATATAAAGACGTTCCAGAATTAAATGATGAAATTGCAAACGAATTAGATGCAGAAGCTAACTCAGTTGATGAGTATAAAGAAAACGTACGTAAACGTTTAGCTGAACAAAAAGCAACAGACGCTGAAAATACTCAAAAAGAAGAAGCTATCAACAAAGCTACGAATAATACAACAATTGACGTTCCAGAAGCGATGATTAAAACTGAGTTAGACCGCATGGTTCAAGAATTTGGACAACGTATGCAACAACAAGGTCTTAATTTAGAAACTTATTTCCAAATTTCTGGACAAGATGAGTCACAATTAAGAGAACAAATGAAAGATGATGCTGAAGAACGCGTTAAAACAAACTTAACATTAACTGCGATTGCCGATGCTGAAGAAGTTGAAGTATCTGATGCTGACATCGATAAAGAATTAGAAAAAATGAGTGAACAGTTTAATATATCTGTAGAAGATATTAAACAAACGCTTGGCAGTACTGACATCGTTAAAAATGATGTGCGTATCCAAAAAGTTATCGATATGTTAGTAGAAGAAGCGAAATTAGTAGATCCATCTAAAGATGACTCAGAAGCATAATTAAAAATATCTCAAGCATATTGTTTGTAGAAACAAAGAATAGTTGTTTAATATTGTAAACTAGTAGCAGATGCATTCAATTAATGTGTCTGCTACAATGTTTTGTGCAAAAAACTTGAGATTTATTCAAGTTGCATATTAAAATGCTATCTAGTATAGTCTTTAGGGAATAGGGGTGTAAATAGAATGTTCAAATTCAATGAAGATGAAGAAAATTTAAAATGCTCTTTCTGTGGTAAAGATCAAGACCAAGTTAAAAAATTAGTCGCAGGAAGTGGCGTATACATTTGTAATGAATGTATTGAGCTATGCTCAGAAATTGTTGAAGAAGAATTAGCTCAATCAGAATCAGAAGGACTAACAGAATTACCAACTCCTAAAGAAATTATGGACCAATTAAATGATTATGTTATTGGACAAGAAAAAGCTAAAAAATCTTTAGCTGTCGCAGTATATAATCATTATAAACGTGTTCAAAATTTAGGTCCAAATGAAGATGACGTAGAATTACAAAAAAGTAATGTTGCCTTAATTGGTCCAACAGGTAGCGGTAAAACCCTTTTAGCCCAAACTTTAGCTAAAACATTAAACGTACCTTTTGCAATCGCAGACGCTACGAGTTTAACTGAAGCCGGATATGTTGGCGATGACGTTGAAAATATATTGCTTCGCTTAATTCAAGCAGCTGATTTTGATATAGATAAAGCAGAAAAAGGTATTATTTATGTCGATGAAATTGATAAAATCGCTAGAAAATCTGAAAACACATCTATCACAAGAGATGTTTCTGGTGAAGGTGTACAACAAGCGCTATTGAAAATTCTTGAAGGTACGACTGCTAGTGTGCCACCACAGGGCGGACGTAAACATCCAAACCAAGAATTAATTCAAATTGATACTACAAACATCTTATTTGTACTGGGTGGTGCATTTGATGGTATTGATGAAGTAATCAAACGTAGACTTGGTGAAAAAGTAATTGGTTTTTCTAGTAGTGAAGCATCTAAATATGATGAAGATGCTATCTTAGAACAAATTAGACCTGAAGATTTACAATCATATGGTCTGATTCCAGAATTTATTGGTCGTGTACCTATTGTTGCTAATTTAGAGACATTAGATGTAGATGCATTAAAAAATATTTTAACGCAACCAAAAAATGCTTTAGTAAAACAATATACAAAAATGTTAGAACTTGATGATGTAGAATTAGAATTTACAGACGAAGCGTTGTCTGCAATTAGTAATAAAGCGATCGAGCGTAAAACAGGTGCACGTGGATTACGTTCAATTATTGAAGAAGCATTGATTGATATTATGTACGATGTTCCATCTTCTGATGGTGTTGTGAAAGTAGTAATTACAGAAGAAACAATTAATGAAGAAAAAGATCCTGAACTATACGATAAAGAAGGCAACCTTGTAAATAAGGAACAAACTTCTGCTTAACAAAACAGTTTTGAAATAAGGGCCAAAGCCAACGCATCATTTTATGAGTATTGGTTGTCCTGCAAGGTTAGATTAACGTTGATATAAACTATAATTATCAAAATTTCAAATGCGTCAACGTTAAAAATTCAAACTACGAGGCTGAGACATTTTTAATATGTCTTAGCCTCTTTCTTTTTAAAAGCAGTATAAATCATATAAAAATACATATAAATATGTGAAATTGTGTAATATAATAATGAAGTGACTTTAATAGAAAAGAGGGTCGGGAATGAAAATAAATCCTAATGAAATTGAATTATTAATAAGTGCGGTAAAGCCCGAACAATATCCAGAAACTGGATTAAGTGAAGTTGGTCTTAGTGGTCGCTCTAACGTTGGTAAATCATCCTTTATCAATAGTATGATTGGACGGAAAAATATGGCAAGAACTTCACAACAACCAGGTAAAACGCAAACACTCAATTTTTATAACATTGATAACCAACTGGTATTTGTAGATGTGCCAGGCTACGGTTATGCAAAAGTAAGTAAAAAGCAGCGTGAAGCATTTGGAAAAATGATTGAAAAATATATTTCTCAAAGAACATCTTTAAAGCTTGTCATTCAGCTTGTCGATTTGAGACATAATCCGACTGAAGACGATATTTTAATGTATAATTATTTGAAGTATTTTGATATTCCGACATTAGTGATCGCTACAAAAGAGGATAAAATTGCTAAAGGCAAAGTACAGAAACATTTGGCTAATGTTCAACGAAAGCTTGAAATGGAACCTGAGGATGAAATTATAAGTTATTCTTCTATCCAAGCGAATAAACAACAACAAGTCTGGAATATAATTGAAAAATATTTATAAAAAGCTTAAAAGGTCTTTAAATTGTATAAATTATGACAACTATTTGAATGTAAATTAGAATATTTCTAATTTACGTGCGCAAGATGCTTAACTCAAATGATAATTGTGTTATAATTTACTTATTGTAATATGTATGGAGGGCGTTATAAATGCATTTAATTGCGATAAGCATTAATCATCGTACAGCAGATGTAGCACTGAGAGAACAAGTTGCTTTTAAAGATGATGCCATACGTTCAGCTAATGTTGATTTATTTGAAACTAAATCTATTTTAGAAAATGTAATATTATCAACATGTAATCGTACAGAAGTATATGCGGTTGTTGATCAAATTCATACGGGTCGCTATTATATTCAACGTTTTTTAGCGAGAAATTTTGGATTTGATGTAGAAGAGATTAAACAAATAACTGAAGTAACAGTGGGGGACGCAGCAGTAAAACATTTATTGCAAGTTACTTCTGGATTAGATTCTGTAGTATTAGGAGAAACTCAAATTCTTGGACAAATTAGAGATGCATTCTTTATCGCTCAAGAAGAAGATACAACTGGTACTATATTTAATCATCTATTTAAACAAGCGATTACTTTCGCGAAAAAAGCACATAATGAAACAGATATTGCAGATAATGCAGTGAGTGTTTCATATGCAGCAGTTGAACTTAGTAAGAAAGTATTTGGCAAAATTAATAATAAAAGCGCATTGATAATTGGTGCAGGGGATATGAGTGAGCTGTCACTCTTAAATTTGATTGGTTCAGATGTAACTGATGTGACAATCGTTAATAGGACTGTCAGTAAAGCACAGAAATTAGCAATCTCACATAATGTTAAGTATGAATCTATGGAGGCACTACCACAACTTTTGGCACATGCGGATATTGTGATCAGTTCAACGAGTTCAGATGAATATATCATTACAAATAGCATGATGGCTTCTATTCAATCACAACGGAAAAATGATTCACTCGTATTGATTGATATTGCGGTCCCAAGAGATATTGAACCAGGCATTGATACACATCAAGATGTCTTTAATTATGATGTTGACCATTTGAAAGGCTTAGTGGATGCTAACTTAAAACAACGTCAAAATGCGGCTGACGAAATTTTACAAAGAATTCCAGCAGAAATTGAAGCACATAATGAATGGGTTAATATGTTAGGTGTTGTTCCTGTTATTCGTGCACTTAGAGAAAAAGCGATGGATATTCAAGAAGATACAATGAGTAGTATTGATCGAAAACTTCCTGGTTTAACAGAAAGAGAACGTAAAATAATATCAAAACATACAAAAAGTATCATTAACCAAATGTTAAAAGATCCTATTAAGCAAGCGAAAGAGTTGAGTAGTGACAAAAAAAGTAACGAAAAATTAGAGCTATTTCAAAACATTTTTGACATTGAAGCTGAACAAGCCTATAAACCAAAAAAGAAAAAAAGTAATGTAGCTACGACAAGTCAAATTTTTAGTTTTGAATAAGCAAATGCAAATGGTGATGATATGCAAGAATTTTCGTTCATTAGATTAAATGAACTTATATTATTAATTTATTTATTTAGCATTGCTTGTTATTTTTATGATTTTTTGAAAAAACATCATAGAATTAAAATGATTGGTTTTGTTTCATTAGGGATTGTTTGGATGTTACAAACAGTCTCTTTATCTTTATATGTAAATGTAACGAAGCAAATTCCGTTAGGGAATATATTTGATGTGTTTTTTGCGTTAGCATGGCTTATTATTTCTATTTCCATAGTTATCAATGTGATTAAACAAATAAACTTATCCATATTTTTATTTAATATGATTGGTTTTTTATTCATTGCAATCAACACATTCCAACCTATGCATTATCAAAGTACCGGTGAAAAACTCAATATTATCAATGAATTGCTTATAGTGCATATTAGTTTGGCAGTAATTAGTTACGCATTATTTGCTTTTGCTTTTGTAAATTGTATCTTGTATTTAATACAATATAATAATTTGAAACAAAAACGATTTGACCAGAAATATTTTAGAATTGGTAGTGTGGCCACACTTGAACAAGTGGTATTCTACAGTAGTTTAATCGGTTTTATTTTCATAATATTAAGCATTGTACTAGGCGCGCAATGGGGATTTAATACTTTAGGTGTAAACATCATTATAGACCCTAAAGTTATTATGTCATCAGTCATAACATTGCTATATGGAATTTATTTGATTTTTAGAGTTAAAAAAATACTAACTAAGTATAAATTAATTTACTTTAATATCTTATTGTTTTGTCTTAGTATGATTAATTTATTTTTTGCTTCACATATATCTGATTTTCATCAATGGACAGGTATTTATTGAAGTGTAATTTAGTTGAATGAATAGACTTGTTTCTAGGAGGATGCGCATGATGCGTAAATTAGTAGTAGGTTCACGAAGAAGTAAGTTAGCTTTAACGCAAAGTAAACAATTTATTGATAAATTAAAATCAGTAGATCCAAGTTTAGAAGTGGAAATAAAGGAAATCGTAACAAAAGGCGATCGAATTATAGATAAACAATTATCTAAAGTGGGCGGAAAAGGTCTGTTTGTTAAAGAAATTCAAAATGCTTTATTTAATGAAGAAATTGATATGGCAATTCATTCCTTAAAAGATGTCCCAAGTGTGATTCCAGATGGATTGACTTTAGGTTGCATACCTGACAGAGAAAATCCATATGATGCGTACATTGCTAAAAATCATATTCCACTAGAAGAACTACCAAAGCAAAGTATTGTTGGTACTAGTTCGTTAAGACGTGGTGCGCAAATACTTGCAAAATATCCACATTTACAAATAAAATGGATTCGCGGTAATATTGATACACGATTGAGTAAATTAAATAATGAAGATTACGATGCCATATTATTAGCTGCAGCTGGGCTAAAACGTATGGGTTGGTCTGATGATATCGTCACTTCATATTTAGACGAGCGTACTTTGATACCTGCGATAGGTCAAGGGGCCTTAGGTATAGAATGTCGGTCAGATGACAAGGAGTTGCTAGAACTTCTTGCTAAAGTCCACAATCATGATGTTGCAGATTGTGTAACTGCAGAGCGCACGTTTTTAGAACGTATGAATGGTAGTTGCCAAGTACCTATAGGGGGCTATGCTAGTAAAAATAGTGATGGTACAATAGAATTCACAGGACTAATTATGTCACCTGACGGTAAAGAACGTTACGAACAAACCGAACGTGGGACTGATCCTGTAGAACTTGGTGAAAAAGTAACAGAAGTCTTAAATGCACAGGGTGCATATGAAATAATTAAAGCGCTAAACGAAGAACAATAATCGTTCGAGGTGAAAATAATGAGACCAGTTATAGTTATGACACAAACTTCTAAATTTAAACAAAATGATAAGCTTATTCTACACAAACCATTTATAGATGTAGAGCCTTTATCATTTGATTTAAATTTATTAGATGTCGACTATGACTGGCTTATTTTTTCGTCTAAAAATGCAGTGAAATATTTCCAACCATTTTTATCACAAGTGAAAGTTAAAAATTTCGCTGCGATAGGTGCCAAAACTGCAGACTATTGTAAATCATTGGGTTTAGATGTGTTATTTTATCCTTCAGATTACTCACAAGAAGGGTTTCTTAAATGCTTTCAAACTTCAAAAAACAGCAAAATTTTAATACCCTCAAGTGCTTATGCACGGCCTTTATTGCAAAAAAGTTTAAGTCAACGAGGTTATCAAGTTTGTAAAATTGATTTATATCGCCCAGTACCACATACTAAAAATATTGAAGATGTTAAGCATATGATAAGAAATAATGAGTTAGATGTTATTACATTTGCTAGTTCATCTGCAGTAAGATATTTTTTTGAACAAAGTGAAACACCGCAATTTAATCAGTATTACGTCATAGGACAACAAACCTTAGACACTATAAAGCAATATGGTTATGATGCGGCAATATCAAATATTCAAACATTAGATTCGTTAATAAATAAAGTTGAAGAAAGTTGGGAAAATGATGCAATTTGATAGACACAGAAGATTACGTAGTAGTAAATCTATGAGAGACATGGTTCGTGAAACACATGTACACAAAGAAGATTTAATTTATCCTATTTTCGTTGTAGAACGAGATAATGTTAAAGAAGAAATAAAATCAATGCCAGGTGTGTATCAACTCAGTTTAAACTTGCTTGATGAAGAAATTAAAGAAGCATATGATTTAGGAATTAGAGGAATAATGTTCTTCGGTGTACCCAATGAAAAAGATGCTGTTGGTACAGGTGCTTATGATCATAATGGCATTGTTCAAGAAGCTACTAGAAAAGCCAAAGCAATGTACAGTGACTTGCTCGTTGTCGCAGACACTTGTTTATGTGAATATACAGATCATGGTCATTGTGGTGTTATTAATGAAAAAACAAATGATGTAGACAACGATAAATCTTTACCATTGCTAGTGAAAACTGCTATCTCACAAGTGGAAGCTGGTGCCGATATCATTGCGCCTAGTAATATGATGGACGGTTTCGTAGCAGAAATTAGAGCAGGTTTAGATGATGCTGGTTATTACAATATACCAATCATGAGTTATGGTATTAAATATGCTTCTAGCTTTTTCGGTCCATTCCGTGATGCTGCTGAATCTGCACCACAATTTGGTGATAGAAAAACGTACCAAATGGATCCAGCAAATAGAAGAGAAGCACTAAGAGAGCTTGAAAGTGATTTACATGAAGGTGCAGACATGATGATTGTTAAACCTGCTTTGAGTTTTTTAGACATTATTAGAGATGTTCGTAATACGACAAATGTTCCGGTAATTGCATATAATGTAAGTGGTGAATATAGCATGACGAAAGCAGCTGCACTTAATGGATGGATTGATGAAAAACAAGTTGTGATGGAACAGATGATTTCAATGAAACGTGCAGGAGCGGACATGATTATCACGTATTTCTCTAAAGATATTTGTAGATATATTGATGAACAATAAGGAGGCAATTTTAAATGGGATATAATAATTCTATAGAAGCAATGAAGACAGCTGAAAATCTAATGCCAGGTGGTGTAAATAGTCCAGTTAGAGCATTTAAATCTGTAGATACGCCGGCGATTTTTATGGATCATGGTGAAGGTTCAAAAATATACGATATCGATGGCAATGAATATATTGATTATGTTTTAAGTTGGGGACCATTAATTTTAGGTCATAAAAACAAACAAGTAAATGAAAGCTTACATGAAGCTGTTGATAATGGTACAAGTTTTGGCGCTTCAACTTTAATTGAAAATAAGTTAGCAGAACTAGTTATCGATCGTGTACCTTCCATTGAAAAACTACGCATGGTATCTTCAGGTACAGAAGCGACACTGGATACATTACGCTTAGCAAGAGGCTATACTGGTAGAAATAAAATAGTGAAATTTACAGGATGTTATCATGGTCATAGTGATTCACTTTTAATCAAAGCAGGGTCTGGCGTTGCTACTTTAGGATTACCTGATTCTCCAGGTGTTCCAGAAGGTATTGCAAAAAATACAATTTCAGTACCATATAATGACTTAGCGTCAATAAAAGTAGCTTTTGAAGAATTTGGTGATGACATTGCTGGTGTTATCGTTGAACCTGTAGCGGGTAATATGGGTGTTGTTCCACCAGTAGAAGGATTCTTACAAGGCTTGAGGGATATCACAAATGAATATGGTTCGTTATTAATATTTGATGAAGTTATGACTGGTTTTAGAGTGGGATATCATTGTGCACAAGGTTACTTTAATGTGATGCCTGATTTAACTTGTCTTGGTAAAGTCATAGGTGGAGGATTACCTGCAGCAGCATTTGGTGGTAAAAAAGAAATCATGGATCATATTGCACCTTCAGGCAATATTTACCAAGCGGGAACATTATCTGGAAATCCGCTAGCTATGACAAGTGGTTATGAAACTTTAAAACAATTAACACCAGAGTCATATGAATACTTCAATAAACTTGGAGATATATTAGAAAATGGCTTAAAAGATATTTTTAAAAAACATAATGTACCCATTACTGTGAATCGTGCAGGATCTATGATAGGGTATTTCTTAAATGAAGGACCGGTAACTAATTTTGAAGAAGCAAATCAAAGTGATTTAGAAATGTTTAGTCAAATGTATAGAGAAATGGCAAAAGAAGGCGTATTTTTACCACCTTCCCAATTTGAAGGGACATTCCTTTCTACTGCGCATACAGAAGCGGATATAGAAAAAACATTAGCAGCATTTGATACTGCATTGAGCCGTATTGTTTAATGTTAAGCACTTAAAATTTATATTGTTATTTCCAATTTAGTTAAAATAAATAGTGTTTTAAAGGGCTCATTAATAACATTTAATTGTATTTACTTTTTAGAGTTCTTTTACCTAAATGGGGCGAGGATTCGAAATCAAATTAAGCATTTTGATTTCTAACTCGCTCCTTTTAATTTAATTAGTCATGTATATAAATATAACGATACTAAAGAAAGTTGTGAGCAAATGAATAAGCATTTAAAAAGTAATTTTATCGTATTAATATTAGCGCTTATTTTTAGTTTAGTACTAAATGCAGCCCATGTTTTGCTGCCGTTTATGTTTGGACCAATTATTGCTAGTATCGTTTGTATACGCTATTTACACTTAGATGTAAGATGGCCGTTTTGGTTAAGTCAAATTGGTTTAGTGCTATTAGGAGTTCAAATAGGCTCTACTTTTACAAAAAATGTCATATTTGATATCAAAGATGATTGGCTCACGATTGTTTTGATAACAATTATGTTACTTATATTAGCTTTAATCATTGCTTATTTTTTCAAAAAAATTGCTAATGTTAATACCGAAACGGCAATATTAAGTGTGATCCCCGGTGCTTTGAGTCAAATGTTAATAATGGCAGAGGAAAATAAAAAAGCGAATATAATGGTTGTTAGTTTAACTCAAACATCAAGAATCATATTTGTTGTTATATTAGTTCCATTTATATCGTATTTTTTTCAAGATTCTGGAAATCATTCAACAATTGGACGAACTACACAAGTTTTGACACAGGCTTTAACAATTCCGAATATAGCTTTACTTATTATTGCAATAGCTGTTATTTATTTTGTTATGACAAAAATAAATTTTCCAACCAAACAATTACTTGCTCCTATTCTCGTACTGATAGGATGGAACTTATTTACTGGTGTGACTTTCACACTAGATAATTACATCATTGCTGCAGCACAAATTATATATATGATTCGCATAGGTATACAAATAGCAAAGTTATTAGACCAAATGAAAGGGAGAATTGCAATAGCAATTGCATTCCAAAATATTTTATTAATATTATTAGCATTTGTCATGGTTTTGTTTATCGCAACCGTATCACATCATCAAGTGAACGAATTGTTCCTAGGTGCCGCCCCTGGAGGCATGAGTCAAATTGTTTTAGTTGCTATTGAAACTGGCGCAGATGTCGCGATGATATCTAGTTACCATATCTTTAGAATTTTCTTTATATTATTTTTAATTGCACCGATGTTAAATTATTTTCTTAAATTTAGGGAGAGACAAAGCGAAAGTAATAAAAATGATTAGTAAATATAGCGTTGTAAAATCTATTGATTTTTTACAATAATTTAATATTTATTATGTTGAACAACTTATTTTTCTTTGATATTATATAAGCGAAGTACCTCCAGTACTTCATCCTTTTGACCACTCTGCGGAGTGGTTTTTTTATACATTTAACGTCATGATTGAAAGTAAACTAAATATACGCTTATGACACGGTTTAATTTTAAAAGACTTGAATATGCTTAAACTAAAAAACATGAGCAAAAGCTCATGTCAGACTGTCGATAAACTGGGCGACTTTGATAGCAGTTTTTTGTGCATGTTTTCTGTCTATATTAATTATTGATGCAAGTTTAAAAATATTTTTTAGCACACACTTTTTGGAAAAAACAATTCTATTATTCAATAAAATCTAATAAATGAGACAACTGCTCGTTAACTATATTAAAGTGGTTTATTTTTAATGAAAACCTTCGCCATTGTAAATGTTAGGGTTATAAGGGCATGCTTGTAAGTGAGCATTATATAGTCCTGCTGCCTCCAAAAATGAGAAGACAGTGACTGGACCTAAAAACTTAAATCCATATTGCTTTAATTTTTTAGAAAGTTCCGTGGCACGCTCATCTACTGTCATTCGTTCAGTTGACTGACGATAGCCCAAATCGAGTGGTTTATCATCGACATAAGACCATAAAAACGTACTAAAACTGCCATAATCTTTTTCGATTTTGAAATATCCTTCTGCTTGATTGACAATAGCCTCTAATTTTTTTCTATTATGAACAATATTGGGAAACTCCATTAACCTATCAATATCTTCTGACGTCATATTTACAATTTTCGTTGGATCGAAATTATAAAATGCTTGTTCATATGATTCTTTTTTCTTTAAAATAGTTAACCAAGATAGCCCAGCATGTTGGGATTCTAATGCCATCAATTTAAATAGTTTCAAACTATCATATATAGGATGTCCCCAACTTTCATTGTGATAATTAATGTAAACAGGATCTGTAGTGCCAAATGCACATTCATTCATAAATTTCACTCCATTTTATTGACTTATTTTCATATCCATTATACTATAATCAAGTAAAGAAATATTGTCTACTGGGAAGAGTAAATAAGCTGAAATTTAACAGAGAGTACATGGTAGCTGAAAATGTACAATTTAACTTATTGAAGGTAGCCCACATTGAACTTTAGCTGAAACTTGTCAAATCTGAGATAATAAAGTAGGTTAAAGCGTGTTTGAGCGTTAATCATAATTTTAAGTGCTTGAAATTATTATACTAATTTCTTGAATTTAGGTGGTACCACGGTAAAACCCGTCCTATTTTATAGGATGGGTTTTTATTTATTTAAGGAGGATTTTACACATGGAAATGAAACCCAAATATAATCCAAACGAAGTCGAAGCTGGACGTTATGACCAGTGGGTCAATAACGGCTATTTTAAAGCAGCAGAAGATCATTCAAAAGAAACATATACAATCGTTATTCCACCCCCAAATGTAACTGGAAAATTACATTTAGGTCATGCTTGGGATACAACGTTACAAGATATTATAACAAGAATGAAGCGTATGCAAGGGTATGACACACTTTATTTACCAGGTATGGACCATGCTGGTATAGCGACACAAGCTAAAGTAGAAGCGAAACTCAAAGAAGAAGGTTTATCTCGCCATGATTTAGGTAGAGAGAAGTTCTTAGAAAAAGCTTGGGATTGGAAAGAAGAGTATGCAGATTTTATTAGACAACAGTGGGCAAAATTAGGTTTAGGCTTAGATTATAGTAGAGAGCGCTTTACATTAGATGAAGGACTTAGTAAAGCAGTTAAAAAAGTATTTGTAGATATGTATAATAAAGGTCTAATTTATCGTGGTGAATACATCATCAACTGGGATCCAGTTGCACGAACTGCTTTATCTGATATAGAAGTAATTCATGAGGATGTACAAGGTAAGTTTTATCATTTTAAATATCCTTATGCAGATGGTAATGGCTTCATTGAGATAGCCACTACACGTCCTGAGACGATGTTAGGTGATACTGCAATCGTAGTGAATCCGAATGATGATCGTTATAAAGATGTTATAGGTAAAACTGTAATTTTGCCTATAATTGGGAGAGAATTACCAATACTAGCAGATGAATATGTGGATATCGATTTTGGTAGTGGTGCGATGAAAGTTACACCATCACATGATCCAAATGACTTTGAAATAGGTAATCGCCATGATTTAGAACGTATTACAGTTATGGATGAGTCTGGTCACATGAATGCACATGCTGGTAAATATCAAGGTATGGATAGATTTGAATGTCGTGAAGCATTAGTAAAAGACTTATACGAACAGGATTTAGTGATTAAAATTGAAGAACATGAACATTCTGTTGGACATTCAGAACGTTCTGGTGCAGTCGTTGAACCTTATCTATCTACACAATGGTTTGTTAAAATGAAACCATTAGCTGAACAAGCATTAAACAACCAAAAAACGGATAACAGAATCGATTTTGTGCCAAATAGATTTGAAAAAACATTCAACCGTTGGATGGAAGAAATTAGAGATTGGACGATTTCACGACAGTTATGGTGGGGGCATCAAATACCTGCTTGGTACCATAATGAAACTGGAGAAATTTATGTCGGTGAAGAGCCACCACAAAATCAAGAAGAATGGACACAAGATGAAGATGTATTAGACACTTGGTTCTCAAGTGCACTTTGGCCATTTTCAACATTAGGTTGGCCGGATACTGAAAATGAAGATTTCCAACGTTATTACCCAACTAATGTACTTGTAACAGGTTATGATATTATATTCTTCTGGGTAGCTAGAATGATATTCCAAGGACTTGAGTTTACAGGACAACGCCCATTTAACGATGTGTTATTACATGGGTTAGTGCGTGCTGAAGATGGACGTAAAATGAGCAAATCATTAGGCAATGGTGTTGATCCAATGGACGTTATTGATGAGTATGGTGCAGATAGTTTAAGATATTTCTTAGCTACTGGTTCATCTCCTGGTCACGATTTACGTTATTCTACAGAAAAAGTTGAATCAATCTGGAATTTTATAAATAAAATATGGAATGCTGCTAGATTTAGTCTGATGAATATTGGTGACGATTTCAAAGTTGAAGATGTAGATTTATCAACTAATTTATCTTTAGCAGATAAATGGATTTTAACACGCTTAAATGAAACAATAGATACAGTTACTGATTTAAGTGAACGTTATGAATTTGGTGAGGTTGGCAGAGCTCTATATAACTTTATTTGGGATGAATTCTGTGATTGGTATATAGAAATGAGTAAAATACCTATGAACGGTGAAGATGAAGCTCAAAAACAAGTTACACGTTCTGTATTAACTTATGTGCTAGATAATACAATGAGAATGTTACACCCATTTATGCCGTTTGTAACAGAACAAATTTGGCAAAATTTACCACATGAAGGTGAAACGATTGTCAATGCAGCTTGGCCTAAATCAAATAATGAGTTAGTATTTGATGAAAGTAAAGAAACGATGCAACAACTTGTTGAAATAATAAAATCTGTAAGACAATCTCGACTAGAAGTAGATACGCCATTATCAAAAGCTATTCCAATTTTCATTCAAGCAAAAGATGAAAATATACGAGAAACTTTATTAAATAATTCAAATTATATTGATAGATTCTGTCATCCAAGCGAACTAATTATCCAAACTACAATAGCGATCCCTGAAAAAGCAATGACATCAATTACTTCTGCTGGTGAAGTCATATTACCATTAGAAGGTTTAATCGACATGGATAAAGAAATTGCACGTTTAGAAAACGAACTCGAAAAATGGGAAAAAGAGTTAGATCGTGTCAATAAAAAACTAGCTAATGAAAACTTTGTTAATAAAGCGCCTGAAAAAATTATTAATGAAGAGCGTGAGAAAAAACAAACATATCAAGAAAAATATGATGGTGTACAAGAACGAATTAATCAATTAAAAGCATAGGAGTCCTTAACATGAATTACCTAGACAGCTTATATTGGATACATGAACGAACTAAATTTGGCATTAAACCAGGTGTTAAACGCATGGAGTGGATGCTAGATAAATTAAACAATCCACAATTTAATATCAATGGTATTCATGTCGGTGGTACAAATGGTAAAGGGTCAACAGTTGCCTATTTAAGGTCAGCGCTTGTTGACAATGGATATGAAGTTGGGACCTTTACGTCTCCTTTTATAGAAACATTTAATGAACGTATAAGTTTAAATGGTGTACCAATAAGCGACGATGCCATTGTAGAATTAGTTCAAAAGGTAAAACCAGTAAGTGAAGCATTAGAAATAGAAACAGAACTTGGAACAGCCACAGAATTTGAAATTATTACAACGATGATGTTTCTATATTTTGGAGAAATTCATCCAGTTGACTTTGTAATAGTTGAAGCAGGCTTAGGTATAAAGAATGATTCTACAAATGTATTTAAACCAATACTTAGCATTTTAACGAGTATTGGTTTAGATCATGTTGATATTTTAGGCGACACATATGTAGATATCGCCAAAGATAAAGGTGTAATTATTAAACCTGAAACGCCTGTCATATATGCTGTGAAGAATGAAGATGCACTTAAAATCATTCGCGATTTTGTAGAACAACAAAATGCAGAAGGTATTGAGTTAGATAGAGATATTAGTGTGATTTCTCAAGGTGAGGAATTTACATATCGCTATAAGAATTATGAACTAGAAACGCTTATTTTGAATATGCTTGGTGAACATCAAAAAGAGAATGCAGCATTGGCAATTACAGCATTAATCGAATTAAATGAATCTGGGTTAGTTGAATTAGATTTTAATAAAATGATTAATGGGATTGAAGCTGTGAATTGGACAGGAAGAATTGAGAAAGTTAAAGATGAACCATTAATGATTATAGATGGTGCCCATAATTTGGAAAGTGTAGAAGCACTTATAAAGACGTTAAAAGACTATTATAAATTAGATAATGTCGACGTATTGTATGCGGCTATTAATGGAAAGCCTATTCACGCAATGGTTGATCAATTAAAAACAATTGCTTCTACAATGTATATTACGGATTTTGATTTTCCAAAAGCATGCACAAAAGAAGAAATTTACGATGAAATACGATTTGATCAAAAAGAAACTGTGGATGATTTCGTTCGATTTATTGAAAATTATGAAGGACAGGGCTTAGTTATTACAGGTAGTTTGTATTTCATCAGCGAAGTTAAAGCTAAAGTAAATTTCTAAACATTTAATTTGAATATAATAAAGCTAGTTATTATTTAACACCTTAACCAAAGTTATATAATGGTTTTGTTAAATGGTAGACTAGCTTTATTTTTTGTATTTTTCTATTATTATTTGAAAAGTGATGTTTTTGTTAAAGTGCTAGACTCGTATTGTTATAATAAGCAAGAGGAGGCGATTCATTGCTTATATTGTTTGTTGTTTGTCCTGTGTTATTTAGCTTTCTTTATCAATTATGTTTTGTTGAAACATTTAACTTAAAGTATTTGGCAACAAGATCCAAGTGTGATTTCTGTAATAAGCAATTGAGCTACAGAGATATCATACCAATATTCAGTTATATTAGACTCTTAGGAAAAACCTCATGTTGTAATCAACCGCTTAGTAGACTTTATATTTTAGGTGAGGTATTGTCATTGGTACCAGCCTTATATTTGATATTTAATCCAAACGCAAAATCGTTATCCACTTTCATATGCATATATTTATTTCTCCTTGTTTTTGCTCTCTATGATATACAAACTTTATCTATCCCGTTACACATACTTTTTGTATTTGCTTTCAGTAGTGCAGTTATTATTGATGGCAACCTCTATTATTTTGTTATTACCACACTCCTACTACATATATTTTATTTTTTATTCAAAAATGCTATTGGATATGGTGATATATTAATTTGTTCGCTTTTATCATATTTAATACCATATTCCATTTTTATCAATGTACTCTTTCTAACATGCTTAATAGGCAGTATATTTTCTACGATATTAGTGTTGAAAACAAAAAATCGAAAAATTAAAATACCATTTATACCATTTATATATATAGCTTTTTGTATAGAGACAGTATTATCACATTTTAGGATTTTCGGAGGAAGTTTATGATATCAATGCTTCATTCACTCATCCATTTAGATTAAAAAAGTACATATGTGGGTAAAATACATATGTAATGATTTAAAATCAATTTAAGGTTGATTTGTAACATAATTTGTTAAATATTGAAAGGAAGTTATAAATTGAGTTTAAATGAAAAATTTCTATTAAATGATGGTACAATATTACCTCATATAGCATTAGGCACAGTTAATATTCAAGGTGGCAAGGGTGTTAAAGCATTAGAAAATGCATTGAATCTTGGTTATAGAGTTATTGATACTTCAACAAACTATAATAATGAAGGAATGGTAGGCGAAGCCATTCGTCGTTCTAGTATTCCAAGAGAAGAAATTTATGTAAGTGCTAAACTACCTGGTGCAGCTCATGAATATGATAAAGCAATTAACCTTATACAAGAATCACTATATAGAACGGGCTTAGATTATTTTGATAAATATTTAGTTCATTGGCCTAATCCTAAACAAGGTAAATATGTAGAAGCTTGGCAAGCATTAGTAGACGCTCAAAAATATGGATTAATAAAATCGATTGGTGTATCCAATTTCATGCCTGATCATTTAGATGACATCATAGAGGCAACAGGTGTTACGCCTGCAACAAATCAAATAGAAATTCATCCATACTTTAATAATAGTGAATTAATCAAAGAAAACGATAAACGTGGTGTTTTATCGGAGGCATGGAGTCCGCTTGGTCGTGAGATTAATGATGTGTTAACCAATAATACAATTAAAGAAATAGCAGAAAAATATAATCGTTCTACAGCACAAGTCATTATTAATTGGGTGAATCAGAAACATGTTTTCCCTGTAGTTAAAGCTACACAATATACTCATCAACGAGATAACTTTAATTATCTTGATTTTAAACTATCAGATGAAGATATAGCTAAAATAGATGCATTAGATAAAGGAGAAAATGGTCGTGTTGAAGGACAGAATCCTTATGAGTATGAAGAATTTGTATAATATAACAAGGGATAAATTCACATTTTAGTTTAAAACACTTTAAAGTATATTTTTAAATTTCGTGTTTTGTTAATTTCTAAAAGCGGGCAATGGGATCGATTAACAACTGTCGATTTTATTCTCGCTTTTTAATTTATTTTAGTAATTAAAGTGTAAAAATGCTATCAGTATAGCATTTGCTATTTTAAAATGTAAAAATATGATAATATCAAGAAAAGGGAGGGGAACTCATAAAATGGCAGAAAAGAAATTCCCAAAAGATGCAATGCGCGTTTTAAAAGAGACAAGCCGTACGTTTTATATTCCAATTACTTTTTTAGAAAAAGAACTAAAACATTCTGTAGCTTGTGCATATTTAGTTATGCGTGCAATTGATGAAATTGAAGATCATGAGGAAATTAACAATGATTTAAAGCATAGTTTGTTAATGCAAATTAGCGAATTATTAAATACGCCTTTTGATTCTGAAAAATATTTAAAAATAATAGATCCAGTAAAAGATAAATTACCTGAAGTTTCAGTGAGATTAGGAGATTGGTTGGCAGCTTGCCCTGAACATACTCGGGCAATCGTTAGAGAATCTTCTAGTGAAATGGCATATGGTATGGCAAAATGGGCAAAAGCTAACTGGAGAATTAAATCTCGTGAAGATTTAGATGATTATACATATTATGTAGCAGGACTTGTAGGTGTAATGCTATCTAAACTATGGGATGTCTGTGCAAATGTTAAAACAGATAGAGATTTTGCAATAGGTTATGGAAGAGGACTTCAGGCTGTAAACATTCTGCGAAATGAAGAAGAAGATCTTGAGGAACGTGATGTGAGTTTCGTTCCTGACGACTGGACGCGTGAGGACTTATTTGCATATGCTGAAGAAAATTTAGCAAAAGCGGATGAATATATGAAAGCAATCAATAAAAGGACGATTTTATTGTTCTGTCGTTTACCATTAGCTTTCGCACATAAAACGTTAAAAGCAATGAAAAATGGGCGTGAAAAAATGACACGAGAAGAAGTTGAAAAAACAGTAGAAGAAGTAAAAAAAGAAGAATAGTTCAATTAAAAGCATAGCTATTTTAATTTGTAAAAATTTACATTTTGAAATTTACTATGCTTTTTTAGCCTTGTAATAAAATATAGTTTATTTCATTTTTGAATTTTGACGAACTCTAATATAACTTGAGCACATTATTAAAAGGATGGGTGATAGGGCTTGAATAAAACAACGGGAATGAATTTTTTAATTTTTATATTTTTAGTCATATTTGCTGTAGCTTTTTTTACTAATATATTTGGAAAACTCACAATATATTTAATCATCATACTTCCTTTAATTATTTTCGGCTTAGGTATCTGTATTTTTATAGACGCTATTAAAAAATATAAGCATGATAATCACAATATTGATAACCATAATTTTTAATGATAAAACAATTTATAATTTGTTATGGTTTGTTATATTCATAAAATATAATAAAAAAGGAAGGGATTTTATTTGAAATTTTTTATGACATTATCACCAGCAATTATTTATGCTGTATTGTTAGCGGTGCAATATTTTATATCTAAAACAGGGAATAAGCTATTGGGCGCCATTTTACCAACTTTATTTGTGGTTACACTTATTTATTTATATGTTAAAGATGTATTACCATTGAATATATGGGGAACTGTAATTTTAGGGATTATAGGTCTTTTATTTTTATTTGCACAGTGGGACAGTGCACAAAAAAGTAAAGAAACATCTTGATATAATTTATAAAACAAGCAAATTTTTATTCTGAGTTAAAACTTTTTGGCTAAAAATAAGCAATTATTAAATTAATGAGAAAATAGTCAACATGACACATCATTCGTAGTAGAATAAATACACCTCGCTTTTGAATGCTTCTTTAAAATTTGTTATTCCAATGACATTACAAAATTATTAATTTTAATACAGAAATACATCTAGATTATTCATAGGAGTTGTTGTTTATTGAGAATAAATGAACTTGCAGATCATCAAAAACCAAGAGAACGTATGTTGTGTCATGGTGCCAGGTATTTATCACATGCTGAATTATTAGCTATTCTCATTAATACAGGAAGAAAAGGCAGTTCAAGTTTAGATATAGCTAATGAATTATTAAAATCAGTAGATAGTTTAAAAGAATTAAAAACGTTATCTATTAATGATTTAAACAAAGTAAAAGGTGTGGGACTGTATAAAGCACTTATATTGAAAGCAGCTTTTGAATTGGGTGAACGTATACATTCCGGAAGTGTTGATGATAAAATTCAAATTACTAGCCCTAAAGATGTGGCAGATTTTATGATGGGTAAGATGGAACATTTGACGCAAGAAAAATTTATTGTGCTGTTCTTAAATTCTAAAAATATCATTATAAAAAAGAAAACAATATTTGTAGGTACGCTAAATTCTTCAATTGTTCATCCAAGAGAAATATTTAGTGAAGCGATTAAATGTGCGAGTAATGCGATTATCGTTTTACATAATCACCCTTCCGGTGATACATTAAACATAGTATCCTAAA
>NZ_JAESJQ010000015.1:3519-5579 GCF_017891615.1 Staphylococcus sp. GDY8P198P | reverse complement strand
TCAATAAAAAAAAAAAAATAAAAAAATCATACACATAAAAAAATAATAATCAAGACGTGTCATATATTGTGATAAAAAAATTAAAAAAATTATTTGCAGTAGAAAAGAAAAATGATAATAGTTTTGTAGCAGAAAAAAAGGAAACACAATCTGAAGAAGTGAAAAAAGAATCAATTGTTAAAAGAAGTGAGAAAGAGCAACGTATAATTGATTTGGCTTATGAGGCATATGAAAAGTATGCAAATATTTCTTTAGCTGATAGCGTTGAAGAAAGAGAGATTGATGTACCTTACAATTCTTCAGATGATGAGGATATAGTTAGATTTATTAGAAAACAGCCTAAAGGAACGCCTAAAAAAATTTATTCGTTATGTAATGTTGTAGGTGTATCTTACCGTCAAGAAGAGGCACTTAAAGCTGTTGTTGGAGATAATTTATCTTTAAGAGCAGAAAAAGAGCCGACTAATCCATATGATTCCAATGCTATAAAAATAATAGCGGATTATGAGGAAAATGATGAAAAAAAGTCAGTGAAGATAGGTTATATACCGAGAGAAAAAGCAGAAGAATTGGTTAAATATAATAATATTAATGTCACTTTAAGGACGATTTATTTACCAGATGCAATAGCAGTTATGTATCCAAGTAAAGATTCATCTGGGAACGTAGGTTTTAGAATAGATATATGGATAGAGTCTCAAAAACAAAAAAATAAGAAAAAAGTGTTTGAAGAACAACCATATGATTCTAGTATTAAAATGCCGGATAATTTTGCTAGTAGAAATGCTAAAGCTAAAGAATTAGAAGAAGAGGGATATTTAGATAACGCTATTGAAATGTATTTGGAAAATACTTCTGAAGATGATACTAGTCTTTATCCATTTAAAAGATTGGCGATAATATATCGTAAAAGAAAAGATTTCGAGAATGAAATTTTAATAATAAACAAAGCTTTAGATATGTTTGAAAAAAGAAATTATGAACATGATAAAAAGAAAAAAGAAGAAATGGAATTGCGTTTAAAAAGAGTGAAGGAATTAAAAGAAAAAGAAGAATTGAAAAAGAAGGATTGAGTTTTTCTGAAACGAGTTTTTTCTTTTCTTGATCCCTGGGGGAACTATAGCGTTTAACCAGCATGGTTACCCACTTTTTATGCCAATTTTTAAATTTGCATGTAACTGGGCAGTGTCTTAAAAATCGACACTGGTTTTTAGAAAAAATCATTTTGTGAAATCAAAATATATTTATTTGGCTCATATTTGCGTTTTAAGAGCATATATCAGTTTTTGGATATAAAACTATATGATTTACCCCTAATTCTTTAAAATGCCCCCTTAAAATTCAAAATAAGGGCATAAAAAATAAAAGCTACCCCAAAATTGACATAGCTTTTTTCTTTCGTACGGTCTGTTTATTTTTCTTTCGACGCCGTATCGTCGATGGAATTCAAAAAAGTTATGGGCTATAAATCTACATCACTTTTTCAAGAATGTAGTAGCAATATTCAAGACAAATTAATTTTTATAACTGCTCGGAATATCTCAAGCCGTTTCTTTAATTTTGAAATAAAAAATCGACGAAGGTCGATTATGGTTTTCGCACCGTTTGGAACAAACGTATAAGTGCGCCCTTACGGGATTTAACTAGATTATAACGATGAAAAATAGACCTGTAAAGCAATAACTATTGTGATAAAGTTTGTTAAAAAAGGAGGTATTAATTTGATATTTATATATATAATATTTTCGGCTATTTTACTTTATTACGCTTTAAAATATGGAATTAGAAATGGTTTTGTTGACCTTGAAGCGAATAAAGAAGGCTTAGTTTACTATAAAAAAAGCGCTAGTTTACTTGAAGAGATAGGAAATATTTATAGTAGAGTTTCTATATCTAAATCTAAAGAAGCGAAAGCTATCTATAATGAGGCTTTTGACATATTGCTTTCTGAAAAAAAGCCGAAAATTATATTTAAAGAATTAACTGATAAGAAAGAAGAAATTTTTAAATTAAGTATAGATGATTAACTAGCTTTAAATGACGCATTTATGCCGAGAAAA
>NZ_JAESJQ010000015.1:0-3440 GCF_017891615.1 Staphylococcus sp. GDY8P198P | reverse complement strand
CAATAAAGCAATTGGAATAAAGCATCTATGATTTTTGCTAAATATAAGTTATAATACATTCAAAAATATTTTTGAATGAGGTGCTTTATGTTTTCGACTGTGATTACTGCTGCTGTTTTATATATTGCTACAGCAGTGGATTTGTTAGTAATACTATTAATATTTTTTGCTAGAGCAAAGACTAGAAAAGAATATAGAGATATTTATGTTGGTCAATATTTAGGGTCTATTATTTTAATATTAGTTAGTTTGTTTTTAGCTTTTGTATTAAATTATGTTCCAGAGAAGTGGATATTAGGTTTATTGGGTTTAATACCAATTTATCTTGGAATTAAAGTGGCTATTTATGATGATTGTGAAGGAGAAAAGAGAGCTAAAAAAGAATTGAATGAAAAAGGATTGTCTAAATTAGTTGGTACGGTTGCAATTGTTACGATAGCAAGTTGTGGTGCTGATAATATTGGTTTATTTGTTCCATATTTTGTGACATTAAGTGTTACTAATTTATTAATTACTTTGTTTGTCTTTTTAATTTTAATTTTCTTCTTGGTATTTACTGCACAAAAATTAGCTAATATTCCAGGAGTTGGAGAAATTGTTGAGAAATTTAGTCGTTGGATTATGGCTGTTATTTATATAGCTTTAGGTTTATTTATTATTATTGAAAATGACACTATTCAAACAATTTTAGGATTTATATTTTAATTTAGGGTGTGATTTTATATGAGTTATGAAAATGCTTGTGATGTGATCTGTGTACATGAGGATAAAGTTAACAATGCTTTAAGTTTTTTAGAAGATGATAAATCTAAGAAATTACTTAATATTTTAGAAAAAATTTGTGATGAGAAGAAATTGAAAATCATATTATCTTTGATTAAAGAAGATGAGTTGTGTGTTTGTGATATTTCTTTGATATTGAAAATGAGTGTTGCTTCAACTTCACATCATTTAAGGCTTTTATATAAAAATGAGGTACTTGATTTTTATAAAGATGGAAAGATGGCATATTATTTTATTAAAGACGATGAAATAAGAGAGTTTTTCTCTAAAAATCAGGAGGGTTTTTGAAACGAGTGAAACGAGTTTCTTCTTGTCTTGATACTAAAAAAAGCAAAGATATAACATAAAATGACTTATCGGAAGTTATCTATTATCACATATTAAGAGATAATATACAGGTCGCCTATCTCTCAGGCGTCAAATTTAGACGCAGAGAGGAGGTGTTATTCATGCTAGAAATTCTTGTTCACATCACGACCACAGTCATCAGTGGTTGTATTGTTGCGTTATTTACGCATTGGCTACGTAATCGCAACGATAAATAGGCGACTATAGTCATACCTAAAAAAACCCCTCACTATTGCCGTAGTGAGGGGTTTGGTGTATTCATGCTAGAATTCTTGTTAATCATATTATAACACTGATAAGTAAGAGAATGCAAAAACATCTTACTAACTTTGGTTATACAGACTATTTATTATTCTTTTCCAACTTTCAGTAACGTCATCCCATGAATCCTTCCAATTTTCATTTATAAATCTGTACGCGTTATATGGTTTTTCATTAGAAGGTGGATTATATCCAAGCATATCTTCAATACACTCTTCTAATAAGTATAATTTAGCATCATCATTGAGAGCTTTAGATATTGGTTCATTGAATTTAGTTGCACCAGGTGTATTTGCATCTCTATCATGCATAACATAGGTTTTAATACCCATAGATTTTAAGTAATTTACTAAAGGAATAATTGCAGCTTTACCCCTCGCTTTAATAATCTCCCAATTGTAAGAAAACTCTTTTTGCATATGTTCAGGCATTCTTAGTATAGTTTCTTTAAAAACTAGTTCTTCAGTATCACCTTCAATAATAAGAACATTTTTAGTAAAAAATATTTTGGCAATACTGTCATCCATTTTTAAAATCATTTTTACATAAGTTTTATCCTCATCAGTTAAATTTTTAAACTTAGAACTAATATTAAAAGGATTAATAATTACTTGTTCTATATTAGGCTCATTATTATCCCCATTTTCATTTAATGGATTTGGTTTTTCTTCTAAATTAAAAGAATTTAATATTTGATTAGTATTTTTACTTAAATCAATCATATAAGGAGAATGTGTAGTACAAATTATTTGATTATTTTCTTGTAATGATAAACTATATATAGTTTCCTTCATCTGTTTTGCTGCCTGAGGATGCAAATAAATTTCTGGTTCTTCAAAAGCAATTAATAAGGGTCTAATATACTCATCTTTTTGTTTTCTTTTATTTTCTCTCATATTTCTATATCTCAACATGGCAAATATTGCGGAACGAACCACACCTGCCCCTTGATTGTTAATTGAAGTATAAATATTACTACCTAATTGAACATCAAAATTAGGTTTAATAACATCATTTGCGTTTGATAAATTTGCTTTGGCAATGAAAGAAGAATTAGGGAAGATATCACTAACTACATTATTTAATTCCTTTAATAAATTTGAGAAGTCACTATTTTCATCTTGAGGATCTAATTCTTGTGCTAATTCATTCAGATAATATTGAGCATTCTTAAAGTTTTCTGATTCTTCTCTTATATCTTCAAATAGCTGATTTAAAGTAGTCATTAAAGATCCGTTTTTACCAGATAATTCCTCATTTTGAGATTGATCTTTAATTAAAAGAAATTTAGGAAGTCGACTAGAGACGTTTTGAGGAATACCTCCAGGATTTTCAAACCATTCTATAGAATCTGTTATATCAAATATTATCTCTGAGCCTTCTTCTTCTAGTTTTTTCCATTCTGGAATAGATATTTTTTTATTTTTTTTATTTATATTAATTATATTAAATGAATTTTCGAATACTGATTTATCTACGCCATTATCTATAAAATCTTTAATACTTTTACAATCCTTATAATCTTCTTTTAAAGTGAGGGATTTTTGTTTCATTTCAATTTTACAGCCACTGCTATCAAATGTTTTTCTATAATAAAAGCTATAACCTTCTTTTTCAAAATCTTCGTTTTTGAAGAGCCTGTGTGAGTTAAAACCCCTCCAATTTAATGCATCAGTAGTTAAATGATTAAACTCAGCAGTTATTATGACTTTATCAGTTAATCGATCAACTTCATTGTTATTATTAATAAAACAACAAAAATCACTATCATCGATTTTTTTTATATCTTCTAATAGGTATTTAATTGCTTTTAATACTGAACTTTTTCCAGCATTATTCGGCCCGATAAGAAAAGTAGTATCTTCACAAATTACTTCTGTAGAATAATGTTTTCTAAATCCTTCAATTTTTATCGATTTCAATTTCATTTTAGACAATTCCTTTAATTTTTTTATATTTTCTTTAATTTTATCATTAAGTCCTGTATTTATCATAAATAATTTTTGATAATTATAAGTACACTCTAATCATATAATAATTTAGAAACA
>NZ_JAESJQ010000014.1:0-4580 GCF_017891615.1 Staphylococcus sp. GDY8P198P | reverse complement strand
AAGTGCGCCCTTACGGGATTTAACTAGATTATAACGACGAAAAATAGACCTGTAAAGCAATAACAGTTGGGTCTACTTTGTCTACTGGGTAGACAAGAAAAGAACACGCATTTATGCCGAGAAAATTTATTGATGTTGAGAAGAACCCTTAACTAAACTTGCAGACGAATGTCGGCATAGCGTGAGCTATTAAGCCGACCATTCGACAAGTTTTGGGATTGTTAAGGGTTCCGAGGCTCAACGTCAATAAAGCAATTGGAATAAAGCAATAAAAGGAGTTGAAGAAATGAAATTCAGAGAAGCCTTTGAGAATTTTATAACAAGTAAGTATGTACTTGGTGTTTTAGTAGTTTTAACTATTTACCAGATAATACAAATGCTTAAATAAAAAAAAGACCTGATCTAATTAGACCAAGTCTTTTGATAGTGTTATATTTATAAACAAATAAAAAGAAGTCGCTCACGCCCCTACCAAAGTTTGTGAATGCGACTTACCTAAATAAAATATAAAGAGTTATGTTTTATTAATTTTTGTATATCTAGATATTAAACGATATTAGTTTATTCTTCAAGATATATATTCGGGTGAGCGACTTCTTAAATTAAATTAAGGAGTCGATTTTTTATGTATAAAAATAATCATGCAAATCATTCAAATCATTTGGAAAATCACGATTTAGACAATTTTTCTAAAACCGGCTACTCTAATAGCCGGTTAAACCGACATATTATGTACACCCCCGAACCAAAATTACACTTTGATGCTATGACAATTGTTGGGAATCTTAATAAGAACAATGCTCACAAACTGTCTGAATTTATGAGTATTGCGCCACAAATTAGACTTTGGGATATATTACAAACCAAATTTAAAGCTAAGGCTCTACAAGAAAAAGTTTACATCGAATATGATAAAGTAAAAGCAGATGCGTGGGATAGACGTAATATGCGTGTTGAATTTAATCCTAATAAACTTACGCATGAAGAAATGCTTTGGTTAAAACAAAACATCATTGACTACATGGAAGATGATGGTTTTACAAGATTAGATTTGGCTTTTGATTTTGAAGACGATTTGAGCGATTATTATGCGATGACTGATAAATCAGTTAAGAAAACTATTTTTTATGGTCGTAACGGTAAACCAGAAACAAAATATTTTGGTGTTCGTGACAGTGATAGATTTATTAGAATTTATAATAAAAAACAAGAACGTAAGGATAATGCAGACATTGAAGTTATGTCTGAACACTTATGGCGTGTAGAAATTGAATTAAAAAGAGATATGGTTGATTATTGGAACGATTGTTTTAATGATTTACATATTTTGAAACCAGATTGGTCTAGTTTAGAAAAAGTAAAAGACCAAGCAATGATTTATATGCTAATTCATGAAGAAAGTACATGGGGTAAATTAGAAAGACGTACAAAAAATAAATACAGAGAAATGTTAAAAAGTATTTCAGAAATTGATTTAACGGACTTAATGAAATTGACTTTAAAAGAGAATGAAAAACAATTGCAAAAGCAGATTGAATTTTGGCAGCGTGAATTTAGATTTTGGAAGTGAAAAAACAATGAGGACTGAAAAAGAAATTTTAAATTTAGTTTCTGAATTTGCTTATCAACGAAGCAATGTAAAAATTATTGCTCTCGAGGGTTCAAGAACTAATGAAAATATAAAAAAAGATAAGTTTCAAGATTATGATTTTGCTTTTTTCGTATCAGATATTGAGTGTTTCACACATGAAGAAAGTTGGTTAAGTTTATTTGGAGAATTATTGTTTATACAGAAACCAGAAGATATGGAATTATTCCCACCTGATTTAGATTATGGTTACAGTTATATAATGTATTTTAAAGATGGCATAAAAATGGATATTACATTAATTAATTTAAAAGATTTAAATCGTTATTTTAGTGATTCTGATGGTCTTGTAAAAATTTTAGTTGATAAAGATAATTTAGTAACTCAAGAAATTGTTCCAGATGACTCAAATTATTGGTTAAAAAAACCAACAGAACGAGAATTTTATGATTGCTGTAATGAGTTTTGGAGTGTCTCAACGTATGTAGCAAAGGGTGTTTTTAGAAGAGAAATATTATTTGCTTTAGATCACTTCAATAATATTTTACGTCCTGAATTATTAAGAATGATTTCTTGGTATATTGGCTTTAATAGGGGTTTTGATTTTAGTTTAGGAAAGAATTATAAGTTTATAAACAAATATTTAACTGATAAAGAATTCAATATGTTTTTAGCTACTTTTGAGATGAATGGATATAGAAAGACATACCAATCTTTTAAGCTTTGTTGTGAATTATTTAAATATTATTCAAATAAAGTAAGTTGTTTAGGAAATTATAACTATCCAAATTACGAAAAAAATATTGAGAATTTTATTCGTAATAATTATGAGAATTAATTTTATTAGCAACCACATTTTTGGTTGCTTTTGTTTTGATTTTGAATTTGGTTTTGAACTATGAGTGGCTAGCATTTTGCCACTCATTTTTTGCGTTAGCAAAAACATAAAGGGTCTGGGATTAATCCCAGCAAGCCGGTATATTCAGAACGAAGTGGCTAGAATATACGACGCTTGCCAAACCACATTATTACTTGAAATTTTGTTGATTATCATATAATCTACAAATATAGAAAGTCATATATTTCGAAGAAACGTGG
Source organism: Staphylococcus sp. GDY8P198P (assembly GCF_017891615.1). Classification (NCBI taxonomy): domain Bacteria; kingdom Bacillati; phylum Bacillota; class Bacilli; order Caryophanales; family Staphylococcaceae; genus Staphylococcus; species Staphylococcus sp. GDY8P198P. The sequence goes on along the minus strand of NZ_JAESJQ010000014.1, from coordinate 1,894 downwards.
TGGGATTGAATGAGTGATCATGATAATAATTTGGCTAGCGATTTGTCTGTTGGGGAAAACCGAAAACCCAACCGCAAAGAGCCAAAACAAATTAGTTTCAGAGTGAGCGAATCCGAATATGAAAAGTTAAGGTCATCTGCCGAAACTTTGAATATGAGTGTGCCGAATTTTGTTAAGAAAAAGGCACATGGTAGTCGATTGGTAGCGCCCAAATTTGATAAAGAGACGCGACAATCGATTGCCAAAGATTTAAGTAAGTTGGGTGCGAATGTGAATCAGATTGCTAAATATTGCAATCAACATCAACATGAAAATCCAGATTATAAGGCTTTGGATAGAAACATCAACGCAGTACGTGAAAGGCTTGATGAGATATGGCAACAACTAAATTAGGTAATACCAAATCGGCAAGTCGAGCAATTAATTACGCAGAGAAACGTGCAGAAGAAAAAAGTGGTTTGAATTGTGACGTAGACTATGCAAAATCGGCTTTTAAACAAACAAGAGCTTTGTATGGCAAAGAAGATGGAATTCAAGCACATACGGTTATCCAGTCTTTTAAACCTGGCGAAGTAACACCAGAACAATGTAATCAACTAGGCTTAGAACTTGCAGAAAAAATAGCACCTAATCATCAAGTAGCTGTTTATACGCATACAGATAAAGACCATTATCATAATCATATTGTGATTAATTCAGTTGATCTAGAAACTGGAAAGAAATATCAAAGTAATAAAAAGCAACGTGATTTAGTCAAAAAAGAAAATGACAATGTCTGTCGTGAACATGGTTTGAGTGTGACAGAACGTGGCACTGCAAAAATGAGATATACACAAGCAGAAAAAGGCATTGTGTTTGATAGAGAAGAATATTCTTGGAAAGATGAATTGCGGGAGTTGATTGAAAATGCAAAAGCACATACAAGCAATTTAGAGACGTTTTCAGAGCATTTAGAAGAAAAAGGGGTAGAAGTTAAGCTTCGTGGCGAAACAATCTCATATAAGCCTGAAAATGCAAATAAATGGGTGCGTGGACGAATGCTAGGTTCAGATTATGAAAAAGGGGCGATTGACTATGAGCATGAAAGACATCAAGAACAACAAAGAGAATCCGAATATGCAGACGGATTTAAGGTCAACTGGGACGCAGTCGAGCAACACACAGAGCAACTTAAACAACGAAGAGTTGAACGAGCTCAAGAGACAAAACAAGCTAATCGTAAAATATCTAGCAGAGATACAAGAGAATCAGAAAATCAGAGAGAAAGAACACAAGGAAACAACGTCCGAATTGAAAGAGGCAACGAAGGAATTTCGAGATAAAAGCTTAAAGATTCGTAATGATTTTGTAGATGTACTTCAAGAAAAATTAAAACAGGTTGATACAGAAGAATTAAAAGATATATTAGGCAGAGATATTTACAGAGTACGAGAAGAAAATGACCGTATGTTGCAAGAAGTAAGAGCGTCACATGAACACTATAAAAAAAGACAAAAGCAATTATTTACAGGTATTGGGGCTATGTTATTAGTCTTTATGTTATTTGCTTTAATTATGACCATAGGCAGTGATTTTATGAGTTTCTTGCATGTAGATGTATTACAGAAAGCCATAGCAAGCAAAATAAGAGCGTCTGAGGGCTTTATGACATTTGTTTGGTATATTGCTTATGGTTTGCCTTATATATTCGCTATAGGATTATTTATTGGCTTGTATGAATGGATTAGAGCAAGATTTCATGATTAGACCACGCATTTATGCCGAGAAAATTTATTGATGTTGAGAAGAACCCTTAACTAAACTTGCAGACGAATGTCGGCATAGCGTGAGCTATTAAGCCGACCATTCGACAAGTTTTGGGATTGTTAAGGGTTCCGAGGCTCAACGTCAATAA
>NZ_JAESJQ010000013.1:0-8701 GCF_017891615.1 Staphylococcus sp. GDY8P198P | reverse complement strand
AATTATACGGACTTTATCTATATATCTGTATTTTCAGAATGTAATCACAAACTAAAATAAATAATAAAAAACCCACAGTACACACTACTGTGGGTTTTATTTTTTAAAATATTAAATTATTTATTTTTAAGTGATTGTTTCACTTGTTGAACAGCATTTGCTGAAATTTGTAATTGCTTTAATTCTTCATCCGAAAGTGTAAGCTCTAAAATGCGTTCTATACCATTTCCACCTAATATTGTAGGCACACCTAAGCAAATATCAGAAAAACCGTATTCATCTTCTAAATATGCGATGGCAGGTAATAAACGTTGTTGATCTTTCAAAATTGCTTCCAACATACTATATACCGCCGAAGCTGGCGCATAATAAGCAGAACCTGTACCTAGTAATTCCACTATTTCAGCACCACCTTTTCGAGTGCGTTCAATAATTTGGCTAATAGTAGTTTCATCTAATAATTTAGTCAATGGAACACCATTAACATTTGTAGCATTTACTAATGGAAGCATCGTATCTCCATGACCACCTAGAACTAACCCTTTAACATCTTTAATAGAGATACCTAAAGCTTCTGCTATAAATGTTTGATATCTTGCAGTATCTAATATACCTGACTGTCCAATAACACGTTTTTTAGAAAAACCTGATGCTTTCAATACTGTATAAGTCATTGCATCAACTGGATTGGTAAGCACTACTATTTTACATTCTGGGGAGTATTTAACAATTTCTTTTGTAACTTCTTCCATTACTTGTTCATTTATTTTAACCAAATCGTCTCTGCTCATTCCAGGCTTACGTGGTACCCCTGCAGTAATTACAACAATATCTGAATTTTTTGTATCAGAATAATCTACTGATCCTGAAACATTTACATCGAATCCATAAATTGGACTACTTTGTAATATATCCAGTGCTTTACCTTTAACCTGTCCTTCATTTTTAGGTTGATCAATCAATACAACATCCGCTAATTCATGTTTAGCGATAATAAAAGCTAAGGTAGATCCTGTATTACCAGCACCTATAATAGAAATCTTTTGTTTTGTCATAATGTCATCCCCTTATAATGCTAGACAAATGAATTGTCTCAGTATTTTTTAGTCCCACTTCTCAATTTATTGAGTTAGTGGGACTTATGCATGAGCTTTAGCTCAGGTAATCCCTAAACCACTTCTCAATTTATTGAGTTAGTTCGTTTAACTATCATCACTTTCACTTATATTTTCGTTGGCGTTTCAACCACTTCCAAATAATAAAAACAGCTAGAATAATAAGTACGATATAAATAATTTTAGAGTAAATATCCATATAGTGCACGATAACATGCCAATTGCTACCAACTGTTTGTCCTAAATAAATTAAAACGATATTCCAAATCAATGTACCAATTGTTGTAAATAATAAAAACAAAGGCATGTTCATACGTGTTAAACCGGCTGGAATTGAAATTAAACTTCTTAAAAGCGGTACAAATCGACAGAAAAATATCGTCCAATAACCGTATTGTTCAAACCATTGCAGTGTTTTATCTAAATCACTTCTTTTTACTCGTATGATTTTTCCATAACGATCTACAACTTTATATAAATTTCGCTCTCCTATCCAAGCACCAATGCCATAAAGGACAATCGCTCCAACAACAGATCCCACAGTTGATGTTAGTGTTACACCAATAAAATTCAAGTTAGAGTGTGTAGTCATAAAACCACCAAAGGTTAAGATGATTTCAGATGGTATAGGTGGAAAGATATTCTCGAAAAATATTAGAAAAGCAATTCCCCAATAACCATATTGTTCCATAAAGTGAGTGATCCATTGCACCATGTATGCCCTCCTAATTATTTAAATCAAATAATATTGAACATTATAGTAAATTATTTGATTTAGCATATAAATACATCGTCATTCCAAATAGTGCTAATGATAATAAGGTTAAGATGATTGCTAATACCATAACGCGTTTATAATGTTTAATAAACGCAACAAACAATATCGCACCATTGTAAAAAAAGAACAGGCCAAATAATGTCATCATTAAATTAATATCAGGATATATTATGTTTAATAAAGCAATTACTATTGCAAAACCCAAAAAAGGAAAATTAATAAAATTGCGTTGAAATCTAAACTGATTTCTAAGGTGTTGTTCACTTTGATTACTCATGTTCTACGCTCCTTCTAAATTAAAATCTAAGGAATATCATGACCTAAGGAAGCTGTATAAATATCAAACCACTCTTGGTCAGTTAACGTTATTGCCATACCTTGTAATGCTTCATCAATACGATTAATCTTTTGCGTGCCTAACACTGGCATGATTGAAGCTGGATGTTTCTTTAACCAAGACATAATAATTGCAGTTGTCGTAACATTATACTTTTGTGCCAATGGAGATATAATCGCAGTAATTCTTGCTGTTTTTTCATCTTCAAGATCAAACAGTTTTCCTCCAGCCAATGGACTCCATGACATTATTTTAACATCATCTTTGTACATATAGTTAATGGTTCCATCTTCAATTGCATCTAACGTATAAGGAGAAACTTCTAATTGATTTAAAGTAATATGTAATTTATCACAAACTAAACATTTACTTAATAAATCATACTGCGATTTGTTGAAATTTGATACTCCAAACGATTTGATTTTTCCTTCTTTAACTAAAGATTTAACAGCTTCTGTGATTTCATGTGGATCCATCAATGGTGATGGCCTATGAATCAGTAATGAATCTAGTTGTTCTACTTGTAATTGTTTGAGAGAACGTTCCACAGTTTCTGTGATATGTTTTTTACTATGATCGTATCGATGTCCATCTGCTGCCGCTAAATGGTCTGATGGCAATACGATGCCACATTTAGAAACAATTTCAAGATGTTCACGTAGATTAGGTGATAATTTAAGCGCTTCTCCAAAAATTCCTTCACAACTATAATCACCGTATATATCTGCGTGATCCATCGTAGTAATACCACGTTCAACTAGTTCATTAATATAGCGATTTAACTGTTGTGGTGTCCAATTCCAATCTTTTGCTCTCCAAAATCCTTGTATTACATTTGAAAAGGATACATGTTGGTTAATCTTCACTCTTTCCATAGTGAATCAAACCCCCTTCTTCATTACATTAATTTAAATTAGGTAAATTGTAGCATATCTAATTGATTTCGTAGTTTATTTACATCTAATTGCTCACCAATAATAACTATCGTCAAGGACACTTCTTTATCAATCGTTTGATAATCTGGCAACCCAAAAGCATATTGAAATTCATAAATATCTTCGGGTACATCTTTAAATTTCACATATCCCTTTAATCTTAGAACATTATCTGGTAACCGTAAAATAAATTGATAAAATAATTGTCTATTAATCGGTCCAGAAAAATGATAATGTATACGATTTATACCATGATGATGTACATGGGAATTTATTTTCATTTGATTTCCATTTGCAACCGAACTAATTTGATTCATATCCATATCTGCATATGTAGTAAAATATTTAGATGCTGTTGGATTAATTTTGTGAATTGCTTCATCAATATCATGTGCATGATTATCAATGAGGTCCATTTTGTTCATCACTATGTCATGACACACAGATAATTGTTCTTCCATCAATTGAATTGTATGGTTGGTATATTGAAAACGATTTAAGAAGCGAGGCCCATCCACCAATCCTATAACTGTAGGTTGGTCGACTTGTTCAATGATTTCAGAATCCTGACATGCCGCAATAATTTCAATTGGATGTGCTAAACCTGTCGCCTCAATTATTATATGGCGCATTGCACTTTTGCTTAGAAAATGTTTTAATTGTTTTATTAAATCTAGTTGCATATCACAACATACGCAACCATTTAATATTGACACAACCTCAATATCATTGCTAATAGCATAGCTATCTATATCTAAATTACCGTATTCATTTACGATTACGCCCGGATTTTCATTGCTTTTTTGTAAATATTTTATATATTTACTGAGGAAAGTTGTTTTACCACTTCCTAGAAATCCTGTAATAATCGTAATTTTGGTTTTCTGATTGTTAATATTTTTCATATACTCACTCATTTCATAAATAAAAATGTTTGCGTAAAACCTTAATTATTCTTATAATTAACCTTTCACTTGATAAAATGTTGACTTTCTTCTAAACTTTATACATACTTTATTTTAGCATGGCACAGTGTGAAAGTATGCTTGAGGAAGTGTAACACAACAATAGACGGATTCAAATCCGAAACAGAAAGAACAAAACGGATAGAATGTCTGGAGGAGAACTTTATGTCTGAACCACTTAATTTAAAGGATCAATTATGTTTCAGTTTGTATAATGCTCAAAGACAAGTAAATCGCTACTACTCTAACAATGTCTTTAAAAAATACAAATTAACATATCCACAGTTTTTAGTTTTAACAATCTTATGGGCTGATTCACCTGTTAACGTGAAAAAAGTCGTAACTGAATTAGCACTTGATACAGGTACTGTATCTCCATTACTAAAAAGAATGGAGCAAGTTGATTTAATTAAACGTGAACGTTCTGAAGTAGATCAACGTGAAGTGTTTATCCACTTAACAGATAAAAGTGAAGCAATTCGACCTGAATTGGATACAGCATGCCAAGATGTGGCAGTTGCATCTTCACTTAGCGCAGAAGAAAACAAAGAACTAAATCGATTACTTTCAAAAGTAATTAATGCCTTTACTGAAGAAAAAGCAAAATAATGCTAAATTTCTAATGTTAAAGTAAAACTATATGAAATTGATTAATTAAATATATTAATTTAAAGCCAGAGTCTGGGACAGCATTGAATTGTCCTAGACTCTTTCTTATTGTAAAGCCCCACTTCCCAACTTGTTGGGTTAGTGGGGCTTATGCATGAGCGACTGCTCAAGTAATCCTTAATACCACTTCCCAACTTGTTGGGTTAGTGGGGCTTATGCATGAGCGACTGCTCAGGTAATCATTTTATACTTTTTTCAATGCTAGCCATTCTTACGAGGGTGGAACGAGGAATCTTTTAATAAAATTAGATTTCAATCCCACCCCTTTTTTAAATACTATTAATAAATCACTGAAGTAATTATACATTTCTGCACAAATACTTCAGTGATTCGTTCATTTGTAAGAGCTTCATATTAAATTTTTAACATTTTCCATTTACAAATCAAGTACTTATATTGCTACTTTTTATTAAAAAGTCACGCTTGATTTAACATGACCATTTGATATAAATAGCCTTTGTTTGATAGTAACGATTGGTAATCTCCATATTCTATTATTTCCCCGTCAACCATAACCATGATTTTATCAAATTTGGGTAGTAATCGTAAATCATGTGTTGCAACGATTAATGTTTGAGATTGTTTGTGAATTTCATCCATCACAAGATTCGTATGATAAATATCTAACGCTGTAGTAGGTTCATCAAGCACCCAAATCGGAGCCTCTTTTAATAATAATCTAGCAATACCAATTCTTTGAATTTCACCACCAGATAGTGTATTACCTGAAAGTGTGATGTGTCTATCTAAATCAATGTGTGATAAACCTAGTGTATCAAAAACATCTTCGATTACTGCATCTTCTTGATCAGTGAATAAATTATCACGTACTGTACCATCAAATAATTGTTGTGACTGTAATAGAGCATTAATCGAACTGTATTTATCTGAATCTAAAATACTTGTAATATCTTGATTATTTATTAAAACCGTGCCATCTTCACTTTGATAGAGACCTAACATTAATTGTAATAAGGTACTCTTACCTGAACCAGAAGGACCAATAATTGCAACATGTTCACCTTCTTGCACACTCAGCTGTACTTTTTTTAAAGTGTAATTCGATTGATTCCAATATTTAAAATCAACATTTCGAACTTCTACTAACGGTTGATGTACAGCATTATCCAATGATAGTGGTTGATTGCCTTGTTGAATTGGGTGTGCAATAACTTCATTGATATTGATTAAAGCTTCATCCGTATCCGCTTTATAATAAGCCACATTACTCATAGGAATTGCTTGTTCAAATAATGTTAACATCATCAAAACAATACTTGTTAAGTAAACAACATCTAGCTGTTGATTTTGCACTTGTGTGACACCCAAATATAAAGTTGCAAATAAAGCAATCATTGAAACCATATTTAAGCTATATTCATACAACGATAAAAAGCGTTGTTCTTTTGCTTGTGCTTGTTCATACGCATTCAATTGTTCTAAAACCTGATGCTGATAATATTCTGTTTGGTCAAATCGTGTAAGTTCTTGATGCCCTTCTTTATAATCGTAAAATTGATTTAAAAATTGGTCTTGTATACGATTAACATCCCTTTTTAATAATTGTGCCTTTTTCGCGCTTAACCAAGGAATTAAAACCAATGTTATCAACATACTAATAAAGATGATAATTGCATGAACAAATGAGAAATAAAAAGTCACAACCATTGCAATCAACGCCGTTAAGCCAATGACTACTGGTGGATAATAAACTCTTAAATAAATATTTTGTAGTGCTTCCACACTACCAACCATACGGCCAAGTAAATCACTGGATTTAAATTTTCTATACACGTCTGGTACGACAGGTATAATATTTTTGAAAAATTGCACCCTCACATTTCTCAACATAGTAAATGTTGCTTTGTGAGATAATAATCGTTCGATATATCTTGCAACAGCACGTATAAATCCAAACATTTTAACAGAAACAATTAAAACCATTAAAGCAAATAATGGTGCACCTAAAGCACTTTGCGTTACCATATAACCACTTAAGAAAAACATGCTTAATGCAGTTAAACTGCCTAATATACCTACAATGATAGATAAAATTAAATCTTTATCTAACTTAAATTGAATATGTGGTCTCAACACAAGTCACCACCTTTATACGCATTTTGCTTGATTACTTTTATAGACTCAACAGAACCCTCATTAATCTTTATACGTCTATCTGCATTTTTTATGGTATTTTCTCTATGTGCGATGGTGATGATAGTCGTATTTTTAAACTTTTTGTTTATCACAGATTGAATGACATGTTCTGTTTGTACATCCAATCCCGTTGCAGGTTCATCAAATATCAATACATCAGGTTGTAATAATAACAAACGTGACAGTTCAATTCTTCGCATCTGTCCTCCAGAGAGCATCTCTCCACCTTCACCAATCCAAGTATCAATACCGTTTTCTAACGCATTGACAACCTGTTTTAAGTTAACATCGTCAAGCGCTTCTAAAATTTTATCTTCATCAATTTTTTGGAACATGGTCATATTATCTCTAATAGATGCGTTAAAAATATATGGATGCTGACTTAAAAAACCAATTTTTAATTGTTGTTTATAGATCACAGAGCCATATTGCGGTTTAAAATGTTGTGCTATAACTTGGGCTAAAGTAGACTTTCCAGCCCCACTTTTTCCAATTAATGCAATATGTTCTCCATCATAAATACTAAGATTGATATCTTCCAAAGCATGATGTTGTGTGTCGTCATATTTATAATACACATGCTCAAGTTGTATTAATGGCTTTTGATAACTATTCGTTTGCACTTGTGATTTTACATATCGCTCTTGTCGATCTAATAAATCGAAGACAACATCACTTGATCCTTCACTTTGCTTTCCAGTATGAAAAGATTGACCTAAATCTTTAATAGCATTATAAAATTCAGGGGCTAATATGATTGCTATAGCTGCCGTTTTAAAATCTATACTATCAAACAATATCAATCCTAGACCCGCTTCTAAAGCAACAAGGCCAATACCTAGCATACTGATAAACTCCAACATCAATCCCGATAAAAAGGCGCTTCTTAAAATACGCATCGTTAAATTTCGAAATGTTGTACTTTCTTCATATAAAGACTGTTCTGTAGCCTCAGTTTTATTAAATAATTTGAGCGTAATCAGCCCTTTTATTTTGTTTAAAAACTGCTGACTAAATTGATTTAAATAGGTCATTTTATCTTTTGACTCATCACGTGTTTTCAACCCAAAAATGATATAAAACATTGGTATAAATGGTGCAGTTACAATCATAATTAAAGCAGTGTTCAAATGTATGAAGCACATTGCAATTATGATAAATAGCGGTATCATCATTGACTTAAAAACCTGAGGAAAGTAACTATTAAAAAATGGTACTATGCCATCTATATTTTCAGTTAGTGTATTTATTTGAACACCAATGGGTTCTGACGATTTATTCAAAATCAATTGACGTCGTAAGTCATATTTAACGCGAGCAGACATACGATTACCTATCATTTGATTTATTGTATTAAATGTCGCTCTTGCTAATAAAATAATTAATGTCACTAGTAGTAAAATTAACAAATCTTGATGTGTATTGCGTAACATTGCATTTAAAATTTCTGCTATAGCAACGTTCTGAATGACTACAGTAATCGCTAATACTGTACTGATTACAAACATTAATATTGGATAAATTTTATACTTCATCGCTAAACTTGTTAATCTTTTCACAAATATCACCTGGTTCATATTATATATGGATTGTATTAAAATGAAATGAATTGGCTCAAAAATTAATACATTTTTATTTACTTAATTCATATTTTTGAGTCAAGTCCAGACTCCTATGTAAAATGCTATACAATGTTTTTACCATTTCTACTTATCAAAATTGATGTATTTTCTTGAAGAATAAAT